>CASESB010000030.1 GCA_949290475.1 uncultured Bacillota bacterium | reverse complement strand
AGGGAGTATCAAATCACGACAGATGAGAATGGCATCATCCACTTCTGGCACCAGCCGGGCCAGTTCAGGTTCACGGCAAAGGACGGAACGATATCGGCTACGTATACTTTGAATGAAGACGATCACAAAAAACAGCTAAATTCCACGCCCACAGCCTCCGGGGATACCGGCACGCTCGTCCTGAAGCCGGAAGTGCTCAGCGATATCACCGACAGCATGATGAGGCAGGCGCCGGAGAACGTGGTCATAGACTTTTCGGGCTACATGAAGAACCACGAAAATCTTAAAACGACGAAGGAGATAAAGATCTATGTGCGCACGAAGGATCTGACGATAATCGGCAAGGAGGGCGTGCCGATAGACGCTTCGTTCGTGGTCGATGATATGCGTCAGTCGCCGCTTGAGGTGCACGTGGAGGATCTCTACCTGAGGACGAGCGAAGGCTGCTGCTTCGATCTCTTCATAGACAGTCAGTTTGAAAACACCATGTATTTCAAGGGCACAAGCTCGTTGGTGACGCGCGACGGCATCAGCGCAGCCATCAGGGTGCCGGATGTAACGTACGGCATGAGCCAGGAATGGCTGGAGAACAATAAGGGCAAGTTCGCACTCGGTAAGCTGACGCTGACGACGGAGCCTGCGGGAGCGGAAGATGAGAGCAGCGGAAGAGCGAGTCTGCTTCTCAACACGTATACCGGCAGCTCATACGGTGCGGCGATAGGCGGCAGCTCGTACGAGAGCGGCGGCCAGATAATCATAGACAACCTCAGCGTAGTAGCTGAAGCTGAGCAGGGCGCAGCCATCGGCGGCGGAGGCGGTTACGGACAGGGCGGTCTCATCACCATCAACGACAGCGACGTCGTTGCCAGCAGCATGTACGGTTCGCCTGTGGGCGGAGGCAGCAGGAGCGACGGCGGCAACGTGACGGTGACCGGAAGCAACCTGACGTGCATAAACCAGGATTCCGACCTTTCCGAAAACCCGATATCCATCGGCTACGCCTCGAATTTCCCGGGCTTCAATCCGGGCAACTTCACATATACGAGCAACGAGGAAGTGCCGACGAGCGGTATCATCAAGGCGGTCAACAGCAATATCAGAAGCTACAACAACAGCAGGACGAAGACAGCGGTGCTGGCCGGTAACGAGATCGATCGCGGCTCCGGACAGTACAGGTTCGTGATAACAGATGATGATGGAACGACCAGACTTGAAAATATCCCGATCGCCATCAGGAAGATGAACGGAGCGAGGCCGGGCAGCATCGTGGCCACGGTCAACACCTGGGAGTCTAACACGCTCAACGACAAAACCTCGGGCGGCACGCTGTTTGTGAACCTCGAAGCGGGCTCTTACAGGCTGGAATACGGCGGTGAATACGATGGCGAGAAGCCGATAGTTGCCACCGGGAGCGGCGCTTATAAGAACGGCGTGTTCACGGTCAACGGGCTCGACAACAGCTACCGGGAGATAGACCTGAAGCTTGATCTGTCGACGCTGCCGGAGGGCGCCGCTGAGGCGGAGCCTTCGATAACCACGGACTATGCGCTGCAGACGAGGAGCCTGGAGGTGGGTAACAGTGAAAACATGAGCCTCGATGATCTGGCTCAGGCGCTCGAGAAATACCAAGGGAAGTTCAGCATACTCGAAGCTATCAGCGATGCCAGGATGGAGCTGACTGAAACAGATGGAGAATTCACATTCGCCAGCATCAGAGATCATCTGGGCGCGCGGGTAGGCAAGGTGCACGTGTTTAAGGGCGCAGGAGATGACGGACAGACTGCAGCCGCAGCAGCTGATGCTTCCGGCGGTGCAGCAGCCGATGGCTCAGGCGATCTGATACCGGCGACGGTGATATTCGACATATATGGTGACGGCACGTTCAGCGACGAGGATACGGGTGTGACGCTGAAGGGCAATGTTTCCGAGGGGACGAGGATCGCCGTGGAGAGGATAAATCTCACCGACGAGCAGGAACAGGCGGTAGAGAGCGGATACGATGTCCACGCCGCGTACAAGGTGACGCTGTTCAAGGCGAAGGATAACGAGAGCGCTGCGGGCGGCTCAGATGATGAGGCTTCTGCCAAAGCGGCTTCTGACGGTGCAGCGGCAGCCGCAGCATCATACACCGAGAAGATCGAGCTCGACAAGCCTCTTAAGATCAGCTTCCCTGCAGCCGACAGGGTGCAGAAGCTCGTACGCATAAATGACAGCGGCAAGGCCAGAGACGTAGCGGAGAGCGGGCTTTTCACGGGAGATACGATAAGCACCGATATCACAGCGAGCGGCACATACGTGCTGCTGAGTGAGGCGACTCCGGAATATGCCAACGATACTTACTACGGTATCTCGGTAACGCCGGAGGAACTGCACATAGCGAAGGGCAGCAGCGGCAGCCTCAGAGCTACCGTACATAAGGACCTCAACGCTGATGTGGACGATAAGGTGAAGTGGACGGCAGAGGATGATTCGATCGTCAGCGTCAGCGACGGCATCGTGAAGGGTCTGAAGGCAGGCAAGACGGAAGTGACGGCCAGCTGCTCCGGCAAGGAAGCGACGGCGACGGTGATCGTCAGCAGCGAGGACGCAGTAAAGACAGGCGACGACACCTCGATGCTGATGGTAATACTGCTGGCTGCGATAGCATTGTCATCGGGCGCGTGCATAACGGTACTGCTCAGACGCAGCTGATATGACAGCGGTACGGAATGTATAAGAACAGGGAGACATGATCTGCAATGAGATCTGTCTCCCTGCTTTTGGTATATTCGGGTGATGCGAAACGCGGGCCGGAGCTGATGCCGCTGCAGCGTATCAGCTCACAGCCTGTCGCTGTAGTTGAGTATGCCTCTGAGAAAGCCGGATCGCGGCGGCTTGCGGCCGCCCATGATGGTGGAGTAATAGACTACGGAAGCATCGAGGCTGTCCGCTGACGTTCTTATTATCGCATATGATCCGTCGCTGCCGTCGCGCGGCAGAGTGAGGCTGCCGGGATTTATCAGGTAAATGCCGTTTTCCTCTTCGATGAGCGCCTGGTGCGTATGACCGAAGACTACGGCGCGGCAGTCGTTTTCCATGGCCTTGTATATGAGGTTGTCGAGCCTGTACTTCACGTTTTCCATATGACCGTGGGTCACGAGGATGCTGCCGTATTCGGTGACGACCGTTTCAAAATCGCTGCTGCTGGAGCCTCCGTCGCAGTTGCCGTTTACGGCGACTGCGGGAACGCCCAGTTCTCTGGACAGCGCTTCGCCGTCACGCCTGTAGTCGCCGGCATGGATGATGAGGTCGATGTCCGTGAGCTTTTTCCATATGTCGCGGACCTTATTGAGTTTTCCGTGCGTATCGCTGATAGCTAAAATTTTCATAAATCAAGTTTAACATAATTATGTGACATTGACTATGAGGATTTTTTCATATACAATGAAAGGTAATAAAAAACAGGAGAGTTTTGGTCAGGATATGTCAGAGAATGAAAATGTGATAAGAACGGACGGCAGAGAGCTGTCGGCAAAGGCTGCGGAGCTCAGGCAGTCGGGCGTAACGGGCGTGATAATACGGTTGGATACGCTCAACCATACGAGATATCAGAGGACGAACGAGGGGAAGGATCTGCAGACTGTGATCGACGGTATCAACAGGGCCATAGATCAGAGACTGGCGGTCAGACTCGACGTGGCGATAACGGAGGGCTTCAACGACGACGAGGTGCTTGATTTTCTCCAGCTGACGCTGCAGCACAGGTGCGATATAGTGTTCCTGCCTACAGTGGACTATGAGCTGCTGAAGAAAAAGATGCCGGCTCTGAGAAAGCTCGAAGGCGATTTTGGAGACGTCGATATGTATAAATACCCTATGGCTGTAGGCTGTATAGGATTCCTGAAACAGTAGGAGAATGATATATGCACGAAAAGCTGTATGATATGAAAAAGGAGCTGGTATCGCTCCTCAAAAACGACAGGCTCCTGAAGTCGGCGGTGAAGGAAGTGAACAGGATCGACATGATCAAGGGGTCACTCATCGTAAGAAACCCGAGGCATGAGGAGGTGGCGGTCGACGGTATACTGAAGGGCGAACTGCCGCGCGACGTGCCGGTAAAGGATTACGTTTTTATCGAGAACTTCTGCAAGGTGGTAGACGTAGCGTACAACTGTCTGGAGATGGGCAACTATCTCGACAAGTACCTGCTGATCAGCGCCTACAGGATACTGTCGGAGGATGAGAACGGGTATTTCAGAAAGACAAATCCTGTCGTATATGCCTTCAATCACGTGCCGACGTATTCGCTCGATGTGGAGGACAAGCTGGACGAGTCGCTGCGCAGGGTATACAGTCCGAAGGCCGGGAACAACGTGGTGCTGAAGGCGATGTATATCCATAACAAGCTGATAGAGATATATCCGTTCAGCGAATACAGCGGCGAGCTGGCGGTATTCGCGATGAACTACTACCTGATGGAAAACGGGCTGGCTCCTGTGAACATGCCTATTTCCAGAGAGGACTACTGCGATCTGGTGGGAGACTGTCTGAAGGGAAAGAGACAGGAGGAATTTTACGACTTCCTCTGCAGAGCGGTATACGACAAGATGCAGGGCACGATAGAGGCCTGCGAAGAATACATCAAAAACAATCAGCCGGGATAAGGCGGAGCGCTGTGCGCTCGTTCACCTTAAACCCGGCTGTTTCATATCGTGATCAAGTCTTACTGTCGGTCTTTTTTATCTTTTTTTGCCGCTGATCTCGGCCAGCTGAGCCTCTACGCTCTCAAAGGACGTGGAGCCCCTGGATTTCTTGGCCTTTATGCAGCTCCTGACGGCGATCTTGTCGTAGATATCGTCGTCGAACTTGTCGGAGAACGATTTGAACTCTTCCATCGTCAGGTCGTCGAGGGCGACGCCCTTGTTGATGCAGTAGAGCACCATCCTGCCGATGATCTCGTGACAGTCTCTGAAAGGTATGCCCTTTGAAACGAGATAATCCGCCGCGTCGGTAGCGTTCATGTAGCCGTACTTGGCGGCCTCTTCCATATTCTCTTCCCTGACCTTCATCGTCAGTATCATCTCGGTGAAGATGCTGACCGAGGCCTTGAGCGTGTCCACGGCGTCGAATACAGGTATCTTATCCTCCTGCAGATCCTTGTTGTATGCCATAGGCAGTCCTTTGCAGATCGTCAGCAGGCTCATGAGGTCGCCGTACACGCGACCCGTCTTGCCGCGTATGAGCTCAGCCATATCGGGATTCTTTTTCTGCGGCATGATGCTGCTGCCTGTAGAGAAGGAATCGTCGATCTCGATGAAGTTGAATTCCGCTGAGCTCCACAGTATCAGCTCTTCGCAGAAGCGCGAGAGGTGCATCATGGTGATGGCGCAGCAGTTTATGAACTCTATCGCGAAATCCCTGTCGGCCACAGCGTCCATGGCGTTGGGCAGCACCTGTGAAAAGCCGAGCTTTTCAGCGAGGAAATCCCTGTCCGTATCGTACGTGGTGCCGGCCAGAGCGCCGCTGCCGAGCGGCAGCCTGTCGATCCTGCGCAGGCAGTCGTCGAAACGCTCGATATCCCTCGAAAACATCTGATAGTAGGCCAGCAGGTGATAAGCCAGAGTTACCGGCTGCGCTCTCTGCAGATGTGTATAACCGGGCATGACGGTGTCCGTATGCTCCTTGGCCAGCTTTTCCAGGGCGTCCGTCAGCTCGCTCAGCACGGCGTCGACAGCTGCGGTCTCCTTTTTGAGATAGAGCCTGATGTCTACCGCGATCTGATCGTTACGGCTCCTGGCCGTGTGCAGCTTCTTGCCTACATCGCCGATCCTCTCGGTGAGGATCGACTCTATGTTCATATGGATATCCTCGGACTCGATGGTGAATTCCACCTTGCCGGCCTCGATATCATTGAGGATCTCTTTCAGGGTGTCGATTATCAGTCGGGCTTCCTCAGGCTTGATTATGCCCTGTCTGCCCAGCATTTCGGCGTGGGCGATGCTGCCCGTGATATCCTCCTTATAAAGCCTCTGGTCGAATTCGATGGAGGCGTTGAATTCATCAGCGGACGAAGTCGCCGCCTTTGAGAACCTTCCTTTCCAAAGCTTCATGTTCCTTGGCTCCTCCTTCAACAGTCTGTTTCTGAATAGCTCTTATCTTAAGCGGCAGCGAGAAGAGGTTTCTGAAGCCCTCTGCATCGTGCTGGTCGTACACCTCGTCCTTGCTGAACGTGGCGAATTCCTCGTTGTAGAGCGAATAAGGCGATTTCCTGGCTGCAACGGTGGCGCTGCCCTTGTAGAGCTTCATCTTCACCGTACCGGTGACTTCCTTCTGAGTTACGTCGACGAAGGCGCTGATCGCTTCCCTTACAGGCGTGAACCAGAGTCCGTCGTATACGAGCTGCGCGAACTTCTGAGCCACGATGTTCTTGTACTGCGTGGTATCTCTGTCGAGGATCAGCTGCTCAAGTCCGGAGTGGGCGGCGAAGAGGATCGTGCCTCCCGGAGTTTCGTATACGCCTCTTGATTTCATGCCCACGAGACGGTTCTCGATGATGTCCACGGTACCGACGCCGTTGGCGCTGCCCAGCTCGTTGAGCTTCGTGAGCAGTGATACGGGATCCATCTTTTCACCGTTTATGGCTACAGGGATGCCCTTGTCGAAGTCGATGTCCACATATGTAGGCTTGTCAGGAGCCTTTTCAGGCGGAACGCTCAACACGTGTATGGTGTCGAGGTGTTCGTTCCACGGATTTTCAAGCTCGCCGCCTTCGTGGCTGATGTGCCATATGTTTTCGTCGCGGCTGTATATCTTCTCGGTCGTCTGGCTGATAGGAATGTCATGAGCCTTGGCGTACTCGATGAGATCCTCTCTGGATGTGAAATCCCAGAATCTCCACGGCGCGATGATCTTGATCGCAGGATTGAGAGCCTTGATTGTAGTCTCAAAACGAACCTGATCGTTGCCCTTGCCGGTGCAGCCGTGAGCGATGTAGAAGGCTTCCTCCTTCTCGGCGATCTCCACCAGCTTCTTGGCCATCAGCGGTCTTGCCATGGAGGTGCCCAGCATATACTGACCCTCGTATATCGCGCCCGCCTTGAGCGTAGGCCAGATGTAATCGGTTATGAATTCCTCGCGCATATCGATCGTATATGCTTTCACGGCTCCCGTAGCGAGCGCCTTTTTCTCCACCGCGTCGAAGTCCTCTTTCTGACCGGCGTTGCAGCATACGGCGATAACGTCGTAATCGTATGTTTCCTTGAGCCAGCAGGCCAGCACCGAGGTGTCGAGTCCGCCGGAGTAAGCCAGTATAACTTTTTCCTTAGCCATTTTCATTTCCTCCCGTTTGAAAAAATTCCTTTTATGTTATCACTCAAAAATGAATAAAAATTAACAACATGTTATTATTATACATTAGAAAACGCTAAATTCAACCCCAATAACGAAAAAAACGCAAAAAATATCACCCGGCGGAAAAATATAGAGACTTTACGCAAAATCTATTGTAAAATAGAAGCATAGAGGTGGAACGATGAAAGTAAATTTTGACGAAAAACATGTCAAATGGGGCGTTACCATTTTTCTGGTGATTTTATGCAGTATTATTGTATTTTTTGCAATATACAGGATGCGTGACGTCAGCAACGTAATAAATGTGGTGATCGCCATACTGACCCCGTTCATATACGGGCTCGTCATGGCTTATCTGCTGTGCCCGATATACAATTTCACGGTGCGCGGCACATATTCGCTGATAGACAGGATAAAATTCAAGGTGCCGCGGCCGCTGACGATATCGAAGGCCGTAGGCAGTCTGATAGCGGTCATCTTCCTGCTGGTGGTCATCAGCGGTATACTGTGGATGATCATTCCGGGTCTGATAGACAGCATCGCCAATATCATACAGCTGCTGCCTGACAGCATGGATGAACTGAAAGCGTGGCTCGATGTGCACCTGGTAAATCTGCCTGAGGCGCAGGCGGTGATCGACGGGTGGATAAACAACTTTACCGAAAACGCGATAAATTTCGTGACGGAAACGCTGCTGCCTGAATACACCTCTATCGCGGCAGGCATATCGGAAGGCGTCATAGGCGTGTTCAACGTGGTGAAGAATTTCTTCCTCGGCATAATAATATGCGTATATTTTCTCAACAGCAAGGACATATTCGAGGCGCAGCTCAAGAAGATCATCGCGGCTTTCTTCAGCAGCAAGACGGCGGAGGAGATCCGCAGCGGCGCGGCATATACGAACGAGACCTTCGGCAGATTCATAAACGGGCAGATCATAGACTCGTTCATAATAGGGCTCATATGCTTCATAGTGATGAGCATATTCGGATGGGAGTATACGCTGCTCATAAGCTGTATCATAGGCATAACGAATATCATCCCGTTCTTCGGACCGTTCATAGGCGCGATACCGTCGGCTCTGCTTTTGCTGATGGTGGAGCCGAGGCAGTGCATATATTTCGTCATTTTCATAATACTGCTGCAGCAGTTCGACGGTAATTTCCTGCTGCCGAAGATACAGGGGGGCAGCACGGGTCTGGCGAGCTTCTGGGTACTGTTCGCGGTACTTGTCGGCGGCGGACTCTTCGGCTTCATAGGCATGGTAGTCGGCATACCGGTGTTCGCAGTGATATACACGTACGTTTCGAGAGCTATAAACAACAGGCTCGAAAAACGCGGGCTGGCGACAAGCCTGGAGGATTACAGGGTAGACAGCTACACGGAGCGGCGCGAGCCGAGAAGGACGGAGCGGCGCATAAGGCGCATAAGAAGAAAAGGCGGTAAGAAATAATGAACATAGATGATATAAAGGGGAATTTAACGGCTGCTGTCGGAGACGGGTCGGGATCCGTGATCGCCGAGAACGTTTCGATGGCAGATTTCACGTCGTTTAAGGCCGGCGGGAAGGCCAGGCTGATGGTCAGCCCGAGGAACAGAGAAGAGCTCAGAGCCGTGCTGAGGACGCTGTCCCAGACAGACTGCCGGTACATGGTGCTGGGAAACGGCTCGAACGTGCTGGTGAAGGACAGCGGATACGACGGGGTCATCGTCAGGATCGGCGACGGCTTCAGCGGCGTCAGGAGGGAAGGCGATATGCTCGTATGCGGCGCAGGCACGCTGATGTCGGTAGTAGCCAGAGCAGCTCTCGACGAAGGACTGACGGGCTTTGAATTCGCCTCCGGGATACCGGGCTCGGCGGGGGGAGCGGTATTCATGAATGCCGGCGCTTATGGCGGCGAGATAAAGGACATACTGAAGCGGGCGCTTGTGGTCGCAAAGGACGGCAGCTCGGAGAGGTACATGGAGGCCGGGGAGCTGGATATGGGATACAGGCATACGACTCTTCATGAAACGGGCGATGTGGTGACGGAGATCGAGCTGTCGCTGCAGCCGGGAAGCAGAGATGAGATCAGGGCAAAGATGAACGAGCTCATGAACCGCAGGAACGAGAAGCAGCCTGTGAATTATCCGAGCGCCGGCAGCTTTTTCAAGCGGCCGGAGGGATATTTCGCCGGCAAGCTGATACAGGATGCAGGCCTCAAGGGCCTTACCGTGGGCGGAGCGCAGGTGTCGGAGCTTCACAGCGGCTTCATAATCAACAGGGGAGGTGCCACGGCGACGGACATACTGCAGCTGATGGAGATAGTGCAGGCGAGGGTTTTTGACGAATTTGGGGTAAGACTGGAGACGGAGGTAAGGATAATTGGATAACAGGGAAAACGGCAGCGACAGGTACAGACTCATATACGATCTGCATACCCATACGACATATTCTCACGGCAAGGGCTCGGTGGAGGACAATGTCAGAGAGGCGTTTAACAGGAAGCTGGAATACATAGCAATATCGGATCACGGACCGGGTCATCTTTTCTACGGTATCAACAGGAACGATATCGTCAACCTGAGAAACGATATCGAGAGGATGAACGTCAAGTATCCCAAGCTGAGCGTGAAGATGAGCGTGGAGGCAAACATAGTCGAGGCGGGAAACGGGCTCGACATCAAGCCCGAGGAGTTCGAGGAATTTGACTTCGTCATCGCCGGATATCACTACGGCCTCTTCGGATGCCACTGCGTAAGAAACTGGCTCTGGAACAAGGGCTTCAAATACGGGGAAGAAAAGCTGAGAAAGATGAATACCGATATGGTCATCAGGGCGCTGCGGGCAAACGATATAGCGATACTGACGCATCCCGGAGATAAGGGGCCGTTCGATATAAAGGCTATCGCCGAGGTCTGCGCGGAGACGGATACGCTGATGGAGATCAACACGTGGCACGGTCATATGACGGTGGAGGAGATAAGGATCGCCGCCGGTGTGGCCGGTGTGAAGTTCATCATCAGCAGTGACGCTCATACGCCGGGCAGAGTAGGTGATTTCAAGGAGGGGCTGGCGAGAGCGCAGGAAGCAGGGCTTGATCTTAAGCGCATAGTGAACATAGAGGAGATATAGGGATTACCGAGGTGAAAAACGATGAAGGTCATAATAGTCACGGGGCTGTCGGGAGCCGGCAAGACGCAGGCGGTCGATTGCCTGGAGGACATGGGATATTACTGCATAGACAATATGCCGCCGGCGCTCATAAAGAGCTTCATAGATCTGACAGGCAACGGCAAGGGCATAGACAAGGCGGCATTCGTCATCGACGTGAGGGGCGGGAAGCTCTTCGACGATCTCAAGGAGGCTCTCGACGAGCTGAGAAAGGATGATATAGATTACAAGATCCTGTATCTGGAGGCTTCTGACAGCGCGCTGCTGAGACGGTATAACGAGACGAGGAGGAGCCATCCGCTTTCGGAGGGCGGCCCGGTGGAGGTGGGCCTGCAGCGCGAACGTGAAAGGCTGGACGTGCTGCGAAAGCAGGCGGATTACATCATCGACACGTCGAACATGAAGACCGCCCAGCTTTGGGCCGAGATCAAGCATCTGCTGACATCGGAGGAGACGAAGGAGACGTTCATCATCAACATCATGTCGTTCGGATACAAACGCGGCACTCCCATGGCTGCAGATATGGTGTTCGATACGAGATTCATCCCCAACCCTTACTATGTGAAGTCGCTGCGTCCGCTGACGGGCAACAACGCGAAGGTCAGCAAATACGTGCTGAAGCATAAGATAACGAAGGACTTCATAGAGAAGGCCATAGATATGATAGAGATGCTGATACCGTATTACATCAAAGAAGGCAAGTACAGTCTCAACGTCTGTATCGGCTGTACCGGCGGGCATCACAGATCGGTAGCGGTAGCCAATGAGATACACAGCAGGCTCCGCGACAGCGGCAAGCGAACGACTCTGGAGCACAGGGATCTGTAGCGCCGGAGGATAAGGGCAGGAAGCGAAAACCCGGCCTCTCCGCTTTGGCGGGGAGGCCTTTGCGATACCATGACAGGAAAGGAGCATGAGAGCGCATGTCTTTTTCATCAGAGACAAAGAATGAACTGGCGAGGATCATGCCGGAGAAGAAGTGCTGTATGCTGGCGGAAATAGCCGGATTCATGCGCTTTGCCGGCAGCATACATCTGGCCGGAGGCGGAAGGTTCAGGATAGTGCTGACGACGTCGAACCCGGCTGTGGCCAGACACTATAAGACGCTGATAAAGAATTACTTTTCCATAGATACGGCCGTAGGCATGGGACAGGACAACTCCCTCAAGAAAGGGCACGCCTATATGCTTTCCATAGGCCCTGAGGATCTCAGCGAACAGATACTGCGCGAGACGGGGATCCTGATGGTCAAGGAGGGGATGAATTTCATCAGCGACGGCATATACGACGGCCTGATAAAGACGAAGTGCTGCCGCAAATCGTATCTGCGCGGCGCGTTTCTGGGAGCGGGAAGCGTCAACAATCCGGAGAAGGAGTATCACTTCGAGATAACTACGGGCACCGAAACGCTGGCGAAGGATCTGCGGAGGCTACTCAACAGCTTCGTGGATATCAATGCGCGCATCGTCGCGCGTAAGAAGGGATACGGCGTGTATCTCAAGGCTGGCGAGCAGGTGCGTGACGTGATCGCGATCATGGGAGCGTCGGGACAGTTCTTTAAATTCGACGAGATCATGATGATGAAGGGGCTCAGATCGCAGACGTACAGGCTCAACAATATAGATAATGCAAACATAGACAAGTCGCTTAAAGCGGCCGAAAAGCAGATAATGAGCATCAGGAAGATACAGGAGAAGAAGGGGCTGGACTATCTTTCCGCCAAGCTGCGCGAGGCGGCAGAGGTGCGGCTGGAAAATCCGGACGTCGGTATAGAGGAGCTGGGGAGGATGATGTCGCCCCCGCTTTCAAAGTCCGGGATCAACAACAGGCTGAGACGGATAGAGGAGATTGCAAAGGAGCTGTAACTTGAAAGGCAGGCCTAGTAATATGGATGACAAGAAAAGAATTGAGATAATATCGGGGAGAGAATTTTGCGAGCGGTATCCGGCAGTAGCAGGACATACACTGCCATCAGGTGATCTGAGCACCGTAAAGCATTGCAGCGCCGGTATGTTCGGGGATCTCGTAGCCGGCACATTGCTGGTACCTGATAAGCAGGATCCCGACAGACACGTGTTCAGATGTGGGTTTTACATGGAAAGAGATAGGTTGCTTCTGATAGAAGAAGATGGAAAAGCGGTTCACGCCATGAGCGATATAGGGGATACCATGGATATAAGCCGCGAAAGCCCGGCCTTCGTGATGTTTGCACTTCTGGAGTATCTCATAAGGGATGATATGCTGCTTCTTGAGGAATATGATAAGAAGCTGGATGGCGTTGAGGAAAAGGTGACAGACGGCAATGCTGATATACCGGAGGATCTTGACGGCTTCGTATCGGAGCATCGAAAGAATCTCAGAAGGTTGTCTGGATATTATAAGCTGTTGGCGGATGTGATAGACGTGCTGGAGGAGGCTTCCGCGAAAGCAGGGAATGAGAGAGACAGACAGCTGTTCACGTTCCTCGGAAACAAGGTGGATCGACTGCGCAGCGACGTTGTCGAGATGATCGAATACGTGTTGCAGATACGCGATATACATCAGTCGCGCATAAATGCACATCAGAACAAAGTCATGCAGATACTGACGATCGTGACCACCGTGTTCATGCCGCTGACGCTCATAACAGGCTGGTACGGCATGAATTTTCACGACATGCCTGAGCTGGACATGCCGGGAGCATACGCGGCGGTGGCGGTGATAGCGGCCGTCGTGGTGGTGATCGAAATAATGCTGTTCAAGAAGAAAAAATGGTTCTGATGTTACGATGGATGCGGAGGAATGTGTCGTGAAAAAGGGAGATATCGTAGAGGTAAAGATAGATGACATGAGCGGAGAGGGGCAGGGCATCGGCAAGGCCGATGGCTTCGTGGTGTTCGTACCCGGCGCTGTGGCAGGCGACGTCGTGCGGGCTGAGCTGACAAAGGTGAAGAAAAGCTACGGCTTTTCACGGCTTGTGGAGCTGGTACAGCCGTCCGCATACAGGGACGGCGCCTCAGATTGCCCGTATCTTGAAGAGGGATGCGGCGGGTGTCCGTACGGCAGATTGGATTACGGCGCACAGCTCGGACTGAAGGAAAGACAGGTCGCGGAAAAGCTGAGGAGACTGGCGGGCGTGGAAAATCCGCCCGTCAGACCGATCATCGGCATGGAGGAGGGCGACAACGGCGGCAGCGGCTCTTTCAGATACAGGAACAAAGCGCAGATGCCAGTTAGCACAGGCGGTGTCATAACGCGCAAGGGCGGCGTCGTGGAAAATCTGGGCGAGCCGGCGGTCGGTTTTTTTCGCGCCGGAAGTCATCAGGTCGTGGATTGTCACGACTGCTATCTGCAGGCGCTTCCGGCCGTGGCGGCGGCAGATGCGCTGCGCAGATTCATGGAGGAGGATAACATCACGGCCTGGGATCCGAAATGGGAAAAGGGTCTGATGCGCCATCTGATCGTCAAGACGGGATTTGAAACGGGCGAGGTGATGGTGATCCTGGTCATAAACGGCAATGGGATTCCTAACGTACAGAAGCTGTTAGAGATGCTGGACGATGCAGTTTACGATGTCGGATATTCGCTGGAGAGCGTGATCCTCAGCATCAAAAAGCCGGCGGCGGGAAGAAGCGGCGGCAGAGCTGCCGGAGGGAAAAAGGGTTCCGGACGCGGCGGCAGTGAGGATGCCGCGCGCGGTCAGGCAGCTTTAGGCTCTGTGATGGG
>CASESB010000029.1 GCA_949290475.1 uncultured Bacillota bacterium | reverse complement strand
CCACGCTTGATGTGGGCGCTGCGCTTCGGATTGCGATCCATCACTGGCCACCTCCCGTCCTTACGGCCCTGAACGTCAGGTCGTATATCTTTTCATCGGCCTCGCCGCCGCGGAAGGTTATGTCGTATTGGAAAGACGACGGCATATCGGTCTTTTCGATGACGGCTCTGTACGAGCTGCCGGAGCGGGTCGCCGGTCTGATATCGTCATCGTAATAGAACACCAGCGTGTTTTCCGTCGCTTCGAAGAGCTGGTGATCGTTCATCATTTTGCCGGCTTCCGAAAGATTTCCGTTGGAAGCTTTCAGCGTCTCGGCTATGGATGTCGTCTCTATGACTGCCTGATCGAGGCGGCGTGATTCCGCGGAATACCTGTCGGCATAGATGAACATGGTGACGCAGGCCAGGACTGCGGCGATGAACATGGTCATCAGTATCACGGCGCAGAGGAACAGGACCGACTTGCGGGACGGCTTTTTAATGGAAGTGAAGATGCCTGTCAGCTTATCCATCCGAGCCACCCCCTTCGTCGGCCAGGGAAATATTCACGGCGGAAGAGATGCCGTCCTCCGTTGTGAAGGAGATCTCCAGCAGGCCGTTTTTCAGCGTGCGGAAATCTGCGGATTCCATGGCCATGATGATATCGCCGGATTCGGGCGACACGTTGTCGCCGGGCGTTATGGCCGAGCTCCTGAGGTGTCCGTCGAAGACGAAGTACCACGTCTCCGTCTCGCCTGCATCCTTTGAGTCGCTGCCGCCTGCTTTTGCGTTCGTGCCGTCCGCTTTTTCATCTGTACCGTCCGCATTGCCCTCATCGCCTGCGGCAGGCGTGCCGTCTTCCGACGTGATCACCAGCGCCGGTATCTCCCCGCCGACGGAAGCCGTCCGCACATCGGAAAAGCTCTCGCAGTGGCGGAGCCGGTCGGTGAAGAACATGGCTGCGTCGAATGTGTTCCGCTGCTTTTCGTCCGCGGAGGCGTTGCCGTAGACGCGGCTGCCCGGCAGGGCGAGTATCAGCGATACGGCGAGTATCGCGATGCCCAGGAATATGAGTATCGCTATATCGATCTGTTTTTTTGTCAGTTTTATGTCTCTTATGTGTTTGATGTTCATGTGCCTAGTATATCACGTCCGGAGCCGATAGTCCCAACATAAATGGCAAAACCCGAAAAAACAGGGCCGAAAAGCTCATCCCGCCGCACTTGCGTATTGCAAGAGCCGCACGGTATGGAGTATCATATGAAAGAAAGGAAACGGGGAGGCAGATGCCATGAGAAAATACAGGATGCCGGTCATAGAGACCGAAAGGCTCATATTGAGGATGTGGAGCAAAAAAGACGCGGACGATCTTTACGGATACGCCCGAAATCCCAACGTGGGGCCCGTAGCCGGCTGGAAACCTCACGGCAGCCGCGCCGAGTCGAAATACATAATCGTGAACGTATTCCTGCAGAAGATGTCGTGGGCCATAACCGAAAAGGTAACGGGCCGCGTCATAGGAAGCATAGGATTCATAGACGACGTGACCAGGCCGGGGATAAACAGCAAGGAGCTGGGTTATTCCCTCGCCGAGGAGTTCTGGGGCAGGGGTCTGATGACGGAAGCCGTTGCAGCGGTCATAAAGTACGCCTTTGAGGAGCTGAGCCTCGACGTGCTGGCGATAACGACGAGGACGGACAACGGCAGGAGCAGGCGGGTGATAGAAAAGAGCGGCTTCACGTATGAAGGGACCCACAGGAGAGCCTACAGGATATACGACGGCTCGGTATACGACATCCTCTGCTTCTCGATGCTGAGGGAAGAATACTTTGACACGGAAAGGAACGGGAGAGCGCATGAGCAGGAAAAAGGAAAAGCACGGGCATAAGACCAACGCCGTAAGGATGGTGGAGGCGGAAGGAGTGCCGTATGAGATGTATACTTACGAGGCGCCCGACGGGTTCCTTGACGGAGTATCGGTGGCAACATCTCTCGGTCAGGATCCGGAAAAGGTGTTCAAGACGTTGGTGACCGTGGGCAGCAGCAGAGAGCACTACGTCTGCGTCATACCGGTGGCGGAAGAGCTGGATTTGAAAAAGGCGGCAAGGCATTTCGGGGAAAAGAAGATGGAAATGCTGCCGGTGCGCCAGCTCACGGCGGTCACGGGGTATATAAAGGGCGGCTGTTCGCCGGTGGGCATGAAAAAGCCCCTGCCCACGGCGGTGGACGTGTCGGCGGCAAACGGTGAAACCATCATCGTCAGCGGCGGGAAAGTCGGGCTCCAGATGGAGCTGCCGCCGGAGGCGCTGCTGAGGCTCACGGGCGGCGAGCTGGCCGATCTGACTGTCGACGGGTGAGCGGCAGCAGGCGGCAACAAAAATCCGCAAAAACAGGCGCAAAAAACTGTGTGAAAAAACAAAATCGAATTTGTTTTTTTGTGAAAACAACTAAAAATTTTTGCCGAAAGCTATTGACAGAAAGCCCGCGTTAATGTAGTCTATTACAAGGCGTCTGAAGGCTTTCTGTTTTCATGCGCCGGCGAAGGAAGGATTCGGAGCGGTTTACATAAAACAATCCCTGCGTGAACGCGACAAAAGGGGCGGCAGGAGAACGATATGGGACGCGACGAGCCGACGACATGACTAAGATATGACCATGGCGGAGCCGTGGCAAAACATAATAAAAAACACAGGAGTAGCGGAATAATGGCTAAAAAATTGAATGAAGCGGTGGAGATACGATGGCACGGCAGGGGCGGCCAGGGAGCGAAGACGGCATGTCTCCTCCTTGCGGACGTTGCCTTCAGCTCCGGCAAGCACGTACAGGGCTTTCCGGAATACGGCCCCGAGAGGATGGGAGCGCCGATAACGGCGTACAACAGGATAACGGACGAGCACTGTAAGGTCCATTCCAACATTTACACACCCGATTACGTGGTGGTGGTGGACGAAACGCTGCTGAAATCGGTGGATGTCACCAGCGGTCTCAAGGAGAACGGTGCGCTGATAATAAACAGCAGGAAAGAGCCGGAGGAGATAAGGAAGCTGGTCGGCGGATACAAGGGAAGGATATGCGTCGTCGACGCGGAGAAGATCTCCATGGAGACGCTGGGAAGGAACTTCCCCAACACGCCGATGCTGGCGGCGGTCGTAAAGGTCAGCAACGTCATAGACAGCGAGCGTTTTATCAGCGACATGAGGGAATCCTTCGGGCATAAGTTCGCCCACAAGGAAAACCTCATAGAAGGTAACATGAAGGCGCTGGTGAAAGCCATGGAAGAGGTAAAGGTAGGATAACGGAAAATGAAAACTAAAGCCAGAGAGATAGATGAAAAGATAACGTGGCAGGACGTCACGACGGGCGCGGAGATATACGAGCCGGCGACGTCTCTTCTCGTGGAGACCGGCGACTGGAGAGTCATGATGCCCGTTTTCATAGAGGACAAGTGCAAACACTGTATGCTGTGCGTGCCTTTCTGCCCGGACAGCTCCATTCCGGTAAAGGACGGGAAGCGGCTGGATTTTGATTTCAAACACTGCAAGGGATGCGGCATATGCGTGAAGGTATGTCCGTTCGGCGCGATAGATTTTATCAAGGAGGAAAAGTAGATGGCACGAAGAGACAGGATGTCAGGCAATGAAGCCGTGGCAATGGCTATGAAACAGATAAATCCCGACGTAATGGGAGCTTTTCCTATCACGCCTTCGACGGAGATCCCGCAGTATTATTCCCAGTACATAGCTGACGGCGAGGTGGATACGGAGTTCGTGGCGGTGGAGTCGGAGCACAGCGCCATGTCCGTATGCATAGGAGCGTCGGCATCGGGGGCGAGAGCGGTGACGGCCACATCGTCGGCGGGACTCGCCTACATGTGGGAGCTGCTTTATGTCGCGGCGTCGGCAAGGCTGCCAATCACGATGGCGGTTGTCAACAGGGCGCTGACGGGACCGATAAACATCAACAACGACCATTCCGATTCCATGGGAGCAAGGGATTCGGGGTGGATACAGATATACGCCGAGTCAAATCAGGAAGTATACGATAATTACATACAGGCAATGCCCATATCGGAGACCATCAGGCTGCCTATCATGATATGTCAGGACGGATTCATCACCAGCCACGGCGTATCCAACATAGAGCTGATGGAGGACGAAGAGGTAAAGGAGTTCGTCGGTGAATACGAGCCGGAGAACTACCTGCTCAAATCGGAAAACCCGCTGGCGGTGGGACCTTACGGTATATCGCCTTACTATATGGAAGTCAAGAGATCCCAGGCCCAGGCCATGAAGGACGCCATGCCTATCATCATGGACGTGGCAAAACGCTTCGAAAAGGTCACGGGAAGGAAGTACGGATTTTTCGAGGAATACATGATGGACGACGCCGAAGTGGCGCTGGTGGTAATCGGCTCCAGCGCGGGCACCGGAAAGGAAGCCGTGGACAGGCTGAGAGCCGAAGGCAAGAAGGTCGGACTCATAAAGCTGAGGGTGTTCAGACCGTTCCCGAGGGTTCCCCTTGCGGAAGCCATGTGCAAGGTGAAGGCCGTGGCGATAATGGACAAGGCGGAGAGCTTTTCCAACAGCGGCGGTCCGCTCTTCAACGAGGCCAGAAGTTCCCTTTACGATCTTGAGAACAGACCGTACGCCATCAACTACATCTACGGCCTCGGCGGCAGGGACATCACGGTGGAGGATTTTTACGAGATATACAACGACCTCTTCATCATAAACGAAACCGACGATCCGGGAGATGTGTACAGGTACATAGGAGTAAGGGACTCCAGGTTCGGAGAACGCGGCTTCGACCACAAGAGATACGAAGAATAGACGGGCGCGGAAACGGGCGACGCCCGCATCGGGAAATACAGTAAACAGGAGAGAACATCATGGCATATGATTTAAAGAAAGAAGTGGAAAAGCCGGAACGGTTCGCGGGAGGGCACAGGCTCTGTGCCGGCTGCGGGGCGGGCATAGCCGTCCGCGGCGTGCTGCGGGCGCTGGACGAGGGAGACAGGGCGGTAGTCACCAACGCGACGAGCTGTCTGGAAGTCTCCACGTTCATATATCCGCATACGGCTTACTATGACAGCTACATACACACGGCCTTTGCCAACGGAGCGGCGACCATGTCGGGAGTCGAGGCTGCATACAGGACGCTGAAGAAAAGGGGCAGGGTAAAGGACAACTTCAAGTTCATCGCATTCGGAGGCGACGGAGGAACGTACGATATCGGCATACAGTCCCTGTCGGGAGCCATGGAAAGGGGCCACGACATGGTGTATGTGTGCTACGACAACGAGGCGTACATGAACACGGGCATACAGAGGTCGTCGGCAACGCCGAGGTTCGCCGATGCCACCACATCGCCGGCCGGCTCCAAGATACCGGGAAAAGTTCAGAACAAGAAGGACCTGACGGCAATAATAGCGGCGCACAATGTGCCTTACGCGGCACAGACGACGTTCATCGGCAACTTCAGGGATCTTCATGAAAAGGCGCGAAAGGCCATATACACGGAAGGCCCGTGCTTCCTCAACATACTGTCGCCGTGTCCGAGAGGATGGAGATACGAGACGGAAGACCTCGCGGAGATATGCAGACTGGCCGTAGATACGTGCGCATGGCCTATGTACGAGATCGTGGAAGGCGAATGGCGCCTCACGTACGAGCCGAAGAAGAAGCTTCCGGTGGAGGAGTTCCTGAAAAAGCAGGGAAGGTTCAGACATATGTTCAAAAAAGGCAACGAGTGGATGATAGAAGAAGCTCAGCAGTACGTGGACGAGGAGTGGGAAAAGCTCCTGTCCAGATGCAGATAGATAATATATGTGACGGCAGAGGCGCGGTCGCGTTAACATGGATCGGATGTTAACGCGACCGCGCCTTTTTTATCCGCCGGTAATATCCGGAGCGCAGGCAAGTCAAAAGCGACTTAAGCAGGAGGGGCGATCGGGACCTTTAAGTCACATTTTTCCGTGATACGAAAAAAAGACTTAAAAGTCAGCCCCGGGGCTGCAGCCGCAGGGGGCCTGTCTTTGCGTATTTTCGGGGAGTCGCGAGCAATAATCCGATTTTTTTGAATTGAATGACAACGTTGGCGCGATATTTGCTACTATTAATAAGTAAGATAAGTATGACGCGCCGGAAGGCGCGATCCGAAAGTCCGCATCACGCGGACAGATGCGGGCGCATATAGCAGAAAGGAGCATTATATGGCTGCAAATCTTAGAGAAGTAAAGGACTTCATCATCAAATGGAACGAAGATAACACGAAAGATTTTTATGAGGCTGCGGACACCATATGGGAGAATCCGGAGCTGTCGATGCAGGAGTACAAATCGGCCGCGGTGCTGGAAGACCTGCTGGAAAAGCACGGTTTTCAGGTTGAGAAGGGCGTCGCCGGTATGCCTACGGCTTTCATAGCGACATACGGCAGCGGCAAGCCTGTCATCGGTATCAACGCCGAGTACGATGCACTGCCGGGACTTTCCCAGGATCGTGAGAAGCTGGAGAAGACTCCGATAGTTGCGGGAGCGCCGGGACAGGGCTGCGGTCACAACCTGCTGGGAACGGGCGGTGTCAAAGCGGCCATAGCCATAAGGTATGCGCTTGAGAAATACGGCCTTTCCGGTACGGTTAAGGTGCTGGGAGCTCCGGCGGAGGAACTCTGCCTCGGAAAACCGTTTCTGGGCAAGGCCGGGTGTCTCGAAGGTTTTGACGCCATCCTCGACTGGCATCCGTGGAGCTACACGAAGACCAATTACGACAGCTGTCAGGCTTACTTCAGCGTAAAGTTCCACTACAAGGGCAGGACGTGTCACGGAAATTCCCCATGGCACGGCAGGAGCGCTCTCGACGCCGCCATACTGCAGGGACACGCTGTTGAACTGATGAGAGAGCACATGTATCCGGGCAATCCGCCTGATGCCGCCAACACGATAAACTACACGTTCACGACGACGGGCCCTGAGTTCCCGAGCGTAGTGCCTGACTACACGACGGCATGGTATATAGGAAGGTTCGGCACGACGGAGGAGATGCTGGACGCCCTCGAAAGGGTGACGAAGTGCGCCAACGGAGCGGCCATGTCCACCGATACGGAAGTGGAAAGGGAGATCGTGACCGTTACTCACCACAAGATCCCTAACAAGGTGCTTGCGGAATGTTTCAGGGACAACATGGATGAAATAGGAGTGCCTGCTTTCACGGACGAGGAGCAGGAAAAGGCCAAAGCCATACAGAAGCAGCTTGGCGTGGAGGAAACGGGACTGCCTACGGAGCGTATGCCGTTTGAAGGCGGATATACCGTGCTCTGCGATACTTCGGAATACAGCTGGAATGCTCCTTACGCATCGCCGTGGATAGCCATGGGCATGGAAAACTGCGGCTGGCACCACTGGGGCGTTGTAAGGTGCGCGGGAGATACCATGGGCAAGAAGAGCATGGACTGCGCGGCCAATGTCATCTCCATGACCGCTGCCGACATCCTTTGCGAGCCTGAAATCCTTGAAAAGGCTCAGGCCGAGTGGAAGGAGAGGATGGCGGGCAGAAAGTACGAGTGCCTGCTGCCTGAGGATATGGAGCCGCCTGTTCACCTCAACGAAGACGTAATGGCAAAGTACAGATAGTAAAGAGACAATAAGAAAAAGATACTTCCTTTTAACGCGGCAGGAGACGTCAGAGATGGCGTCTCCTGCCTGCGTTTGTCGCGGCGGGGTCTGTCCGTGTTGCCGTGATGATTGAAAATTTTGAAAAGATATGCTACCATTATAAAATGCGGCAGTAGCAGCATTGTTTATGAAAGGAACGGAAGGAAGGGAGTCAGAAGTGGATCTGTACAGGGAACTGAAAAAAAGAGTGGCCGACTACCTCAGATCGCTGCAGAACGTCGGTTTTGCCAACTACGAACTCATGAAGATAAAGAAGGCGCCGGAAAGCGAGGAAGAGCTGATGCAGGCCCTCGATACGATACTGGCTTCCAGCAAGGAGCTGAATTACATCCTTGAGGAGGCTTCCGACAGCATATTCGTATGCGACGCCGACGGCGTGGCCATAAGGGTGAACAAGAAGTTCCAGAGGATGACCCATCTCAAACGCAGCGATGTGCTGGGAGCAAAGATGAGCGAGCTGGATGCAAACGGCAGCTTCAGGCCGTCCGTCTGTCACCTGACGATAAAGGAAGGCAGGCAGGTCTCTGTGCTGCAGGAGATAGGAGATGTCAGCGGCATGGCCGTTACGGGCGTGCCGGTATACGATGAGAGAGGCGAGCTTTTCCGCATAATAACCAACGCGGTGAAGATAGACGAGGTGGCTCCCATAGCCGAGTATTTCAACGGGAAGAAGAAAAAGGGAGACAGCGTGCCCGACGAAAAACTTGAGATCGTGGCCGAGAGCAGGGAGATGCGGCAGGTCCTCAGCATGGCGGACATGGTGAGGGATACGGAATCCAACATACTGATAACGGGCGAGACCGGCGTGGGGAAAGGCGTGCTGGTAAGGTACATACACGAGACGGGAAACCGCAGCGATATGCCTCTCATCAGCATAAATTGCGGAGCCATACCGGAAAATCTGCTGGAATCGGAGCTGTTCGGATACGAGAGCGGAGCCTTTACGGGAGCCGACAGACACGGAAAACCGGGTCTCATAGAGCTGGCGGAGGGCGGGACGCTCTTTCTCGATGAGATATCGGAGCTGCCGCTGATGCTGCAGGTGAAGATACTCCATTTCCTTCAGACGAAGAAGCTGATGAGAGTCGGCGGAACGAAGGAGATCTCCATAGATACGCGGGTCATCGCGGCCAGCAACAAGAACCTTGAGGAGGAAGTGGAAAAGGGAAACTTCAGGTCGGACCTTTTCTACAGGATAAACGTCATACCGATCTACATACCGCCGCTAAGGGAGCGCAGGGACGATCTGATGGCCATCGCGGAACACTTTCTCGCATTTTACAACGGCAAGTACAGGAAGAGCGTCGTTTTCACCGACGACATGAAGGCGTACATCTTCTCCCACAAGTGGCCGGGAAACGTGCGAGAGCTGGAGAATTACATAGAGCGCATGGTAGTCATAAGCGCGCCGGAGGAAAGGGATAAAGGAAAGGCATCGGACGCGGCAGGCGTCGCGACAGGAGATGGCGTAGAGGCCGGCGTGCCGCAGGCGGGTGCCGGCACGGACGGAATGGTGACTGCTGAAGCGGCCGACAGCCTGGGAGACATCATAGAGAAAACGGAGAGGGACGCCATAATAGAGGCCTATGAAAAGTACGGCAGCAGCTACAAGGTGGCGGAGGCTCTGGGCATAAGTCAGTCTACGGCCTACAGGCGAATTAAAAAGTTCATAAAGGATGCTGAGAAGTGAGAAAATAAGTCACGCGTGAATCAAACGCCTTGCTTTTTCGACGAAAGCAGGGCGTTTTTCTGTCCCCTGTCGATTACATGAAAAATTATTTCAAATATTCAGTCGATTATCCTCCCTGAAATCACAGGCTTTGAGGGCGCGTCCCGTCATGGGGGCCGATCACGGAAGGCCGGATGGCACACAAATTGCTTCATATATAGATAAGATTTAGTTTGCAACGGATAATGCATTGCTTGTCAACCACGGATGCGCGTGGAGTGACCAGGAGAGGAGAATATCATGAAGATAAACGGAGAAAGATTCAAATCCAGGCTGGATCAGATCAACAGCATAGCTGTGACCGAAGATGACGGCATGATGAGGCTGGCTCTTTCGGATGCCGACAAGGCGGCAAGAGACCTGCTCATCGGATGGATGGAAGAAGCGGGCATGACCGTAAAGATCGACGATATGGGCACCATATACGGTACGCTGAAGGGCAGCGATCCCGATGCGAAGCCTGTATGCGTGGGATCCCATATGGATACCCAGCCCAACGGCGGAAGGTATGACGGTCTGTTCGGAGTAATGGCGGGACTTGAGGCGATCGTTTCCATAAGTGAGAGCGGAGCGGAAGTCAAGAGCGACCTGATACTTGCCGACTGGACGAACGAGGAAGGGGCGAGATTCGTTCCTCCTATGCTGGCCAGCGGCGTAGTTGCAGGGCAGTTTGAGGCTCAGTGGGTCTATGACAAGGAAGATACGGAAGGTATAAGGTATGAGGATGAGCTGATAAGGCACGGATACAAGGGAGACAAGGCCAACAGACTCACGGATGCCAAGGCGTATCTCGAACCACACATCGAACAGGGCCCGGTGCTGGATGCGGAAGGAAAGAACTTCGGCATAGTTACCGGAGCGCTGGGCATCACCGGACTCGACGTTACGGTGAAGGGCGAAGCCAATCACGCGGGAACGACGCCTATGTCACATAGAAAGGATCCGATGGTCGCTGCGGCGGAAGCCATCGTGAAGATTCAGAAGAACTGCGTGGACTTCGGCGAGCCGGCAGTACTGACAAACGGCATAATCCACGCCGAGCCTGCCAGCAAGAACATCGTTCCCGGCGAGGTGTATTTCAGCATCGATTTGAGATATCACACCGACGAGGGCATGGCGGAACTGGAAAGGCAGACGATAGCCATAATCGAGGAAACGTGTAAGGCTCACGGCGTCGAGGTGGAGATCAGCCAGTACTGGAAGGCAAGACCTGCTCATTTCCACGAAGCCGTGGTCGGATGCGTGGAAGAGGCGGCAAAGGAAAACAACATGAACGCCAAGAGGATGATATCCGGAGCGGGACACGATGCCGTATTCATCAACGACATAATCCCTACGGGAATGATATTCGTACCGAGCATAAAGGGCATGAGCCACTGTCCGCAGGAGGATACGAAGACGGAGGATCTCATTAAGGGAGCGGAGATAACGGCGGACGTACTGCTGAAGATAGACGCTCTGGACATATAAATAGCGCAGCTCACACGGAGACCGGTCCTGCCGCGGGAAACCCCTGCTACGGGATGTCCACGCAGGCCGGTGCGCCGGGTGTTCGCAATGATAAATAATTAAATAAATGGAAGGATCTTATCATTTGAAAGAGAAGAAAGGAGAGGTTTATGAACACAACAGTAATCATATCGCTGGTCGTGCTGGTGATCCTCGTAATCGCATTCATCGCTGCGGGAATGTGGTTCAAGAGGATGGCAACCACTTCGGATGACTTCCTGCTGGCAGGAAGAAAAGCTCCGTTCTGGCTGCTGGCAACGGCCTATCTGGGAGGCTACGTAGGAGGAGCTTCCGTATCCGGCTACGTAGGCAACGGATACAACGGAGGAATCGCGGAGATGTGGGCTTCGCTGTTCGTAGTAACGGGAAGCGTGGTATTCATCCTGCTGTTTGCAAGAAGACTTAACTATTTCGGAAGAAAGACCAACGCGGTCACCATTTCCGACTTTATCTGTGCAAGGTACGGAGAGAAGATGAGACTGCCGGCAAGTATCGTGGCTCTGACGAGACCTGTAATCCTTACGGGAATGCAGTTCCTGGCCATATCCACGGCAATGATGGTAGTATTCGATACGACGGTGGAATTCGGAGTAGTGGTATCGTCGATAATCATCCTGCTGTACCTCATAACAGCCGGACAGTATTCGGCGCTGATCACTCAGTGGTTCCAGTCCATACTTCAGTCGCTGGGTATCATACTCTTTGCTGTAGTTGCATTCAAGGTAATAGGAAATCCTACGGAAGTTACGCAGGCGTTCTACACCGTACTGCCTGACAGCTTCGTCGACTTCTTTGCACTTGACACATCCGTATGGAGTACATACGCTCTGACGCTGGGACTGTTCTATCTGGCAGACCCGTGGATGTACATGTGGGCTTACGTAGGCGAGTCGCCGAAGGCAAGCTCCAACGGAATGCTGGCTGTACTGGGCGGCTCCTACTACAACGTGCTGCCGTTCCTGGCAGGCCTTGTAATAGCTCTCGGCGTTGCCACTCAGCTGTTCTCGGTACCGGAAGGCCTTTCCTCCGACAGCCTGTACGCATGGTTCACCCTTGAGTTCTCCAATACGCTGGTAGGCGTGCTGATCCTGGTAGGACTGCTGATGACCATCGTATCCTGCGGATCGTCCTTTGCGATGAACGGCGTAACAATCATCACGAGAGACATCTATCAGAGGGTAATCAACAAGAACGCTCCTGACAAGAAGGTTCTCTTCGTCAGCAGAGTTGCCGTTATCATCGTAGTTGCCATAGGTATAGTTTCGGCTCTGTGGCTGCCTATACTGGTTCCGCTCTGGACGCTGGCTCAGGCCATCTGTCTGTCAGGACTGTTCGCAACAACCATGAGCGCATGGTTCTGGAAACGTTCCACGACGGCAGGCGCGCTGGCATCGACCATAGGCGGCGGACTCGTTTCCTTCGGATGGGCAATGTACGCATGGGTAACGACGGGAAGCCCTGGATCGCTGATCTTCGGACTCCACGCCGTACACGTAGGCGTTATCGTTTCCATACCGCTGATGATCATCGTCAGTCTCTGCACGAAGCCTGAATACGAAAAGGCCGATGCTACAAACTGGAAGGTTCTCGGCGAGGAGATGAAGGCAAGCACCATGATTCCGGAGTCCGAGAAGTGCAACGGCAAGGGCTTCTTCGGATGGCTCGGCGCCGACGGTCAGCCTGGCTGGAAGGCATTCTGGATCGCTGTATGTATAGTATTCGGCGCTCACTACGTTCTGTCCTTCGGATTCGGCAACATGCACCTGGGCGTTATCATGACATGGGCCTCCTTCATCGTAGGCGGAGCACTGATATTCATCATGTTCTTCCTCGGTGGAAAGGATATCATCCAGATGGCCAAGGACAATAAGGCTGCTGCTAAAGCCGCGAAAGAAGAATAGCGCGGTCGCATGACGGAAAAACGATAGAGAAACTGAAAGCAGAAGATCCGGCGCGGGAACATCGAAATGATGCACCCGCGCCGGTCGTTCGTTTTTGACAGGCCCGGCGCTGTCAGGCCGGGCGTGCTTACTGCGGAGTCGCAGCAGAGCCGGCGGATTCGCAAGACCTTTGGCCTGCTGAGGGCCGCGGGGTCGCAAGGCCTCAAAACCTCGGGACCGCGGGAGGAGAAGGATTATCGCTATTCATCGTTTTCGCAGTCGTTAACGATAAAATGAGGGCTGTTTCGGAGGCTTTCGGGTCGCGATTATCGTAAAGAGTCTCGCAGAAGGAAATAACGATAGGAATATGGGAAATAATGGATAAAAACTATCGCTGATCGCCGTCAGAAGGGAAGTAACGATAATCAGCCTCGGGACGGGGCGAAAAAGGGGGAGAAAATATCGCTAATGCGTTCCAAAATGTGGATTGCGACAGTTAGAGTATATATACTTACATAAAACCTAACAAAACCCGGGAATTGTTTACCGGGTTTTTAATATGTTTAACAAACGTTGAGTTATCTTTAACGCGGTCTTGATGACGCGGGGGTTGCCGCGGGGATAAAATCTATATCAGAGACAAAGAAGCGACAGGGAGGCGGCAATGTTGACGGGTCCGATGATAGAAAAAAGTATGAGAGATGATCAGAACCTGACGGTGATGCTGAAAGACGCCGATATTTTCTCGATGACGGGATACAAGGTTTTGCAGAGTCAGGAAAAGGACGGTTTCGTGAAGTGCAGGAAGGTGACTCACAACGGCAGGCCGGAGCTCTGGTATGACATCGCGCAGTACGATTCGCTGGATACCGCTGCGGGAGCGATGGATACAGAAAAGCTGGCAGCGACGCTGGCGGAGCTGGCAACGGTGCTGCAATCGGCTGAGAAGAATGGATTCATGGACACGAAGAACATACCGCTGAGCCTTTCCTACATATTTATAAGCAGAGAAAACAGAAAGCCGTACCTTCTGTATCTGCCGGTGCAGAAAGACAGCGGCGCGGAGGATTCCGCGGCGACAGCCGACGGATTGCAGGCGTTTCTGGATGAGGTAAGGCGGATGATCGGAGGACGCGGAGGTTCGAAGGCGGATCTGCCGCCGGTCCTGAGGAAGATCATGGATGATGAGATACGTTCGCTGGACGAGTTCGGGACTGCTGCGAAAGAGGAGAAAAAGGAAGAAGGCTTCGAGAAGAACACCAGCGCCAGACTGAGCGGTACGAGCGGTACGCTCTACACTGAATACGTGCAGCCGGTATCGGAGCCGGAGAAGGCGAGGGAGAAGAAAGGCTTCTTTTCCAAGGTCTTCAAAAAAGGGGAAAAGGAAGGCGCTGCAGAAGAAAGCGCGGTGCGCAGGGAAGCGGACAGCCGCGCAGGTGCGGCGGATCATGGGTCGCCAGCCCCCGCCCCGGCAGCAAAGGCTGAAGCGGCTGAAGAGAAGGCGACGGGGATTCTGGCAACAGACGACGGGGAAAAGATACTCGTACTCACGGGACTCAATACGCCGGAAGAATGTATCCTGCGCATAACGATGCCGGAATACAGGATAGGAAAAAAACGGGACTCGGTTGACGGCTGCGTCACGTTCAGCAACGCGGTCAGCAGGGTCCATTGCAGAATAGCCGAACGCGGCGGGCGATACTACGTCGAAGACATGGGGAGCGCCAACGGCACATTCATCAACGGCATGAGGATAAACCCGGGCAGGGAATTCCCTCTGACACCGGGAGATACGCTGAAGATGGCGGATCTTGAGTTTCGGGCAGATAAGGTAAGAGCATAGGAGGCAGGAGCGTTATGGCGGGATTGAATATACTGCTGGCTGACGGAGATGAACGATATCTCATGGCGCTGGTCAGGAAGTTCATAGATGGATTCGAGAACGAAGGGGATATAGAGATAATAACGGATCCCACGTATCTCGACGAATACTTTGAGAGTCCGAGAACTCTCGACATCGTCGTCATTCAGGAGGACATGTATAAGGAAGAGTTCAACAGGCACAACATCGGGAATCTGTTTTTTCTCACGGAAGATGAGCCTGACGAGGATCTTTCGGGCAGCAGGATATACAAGTACACGAATACGGATACCATATACAAGCAGGTGGTGAACAACCTCACCACTGCCACCATGGCCAACATAAAGAAGCAGGGAGACACCCGCATAATATACGTCTATTCTCCGGCGGGAGGAAGCGGCAAGACGACGGTGGCGGCCGGCATCAGCAGCGTGCTGGCAAGGAGCAACCAGCGCACGCTTTTCCTCAGCATGGATGAGCTGCAGGCATTCGGGTGGCTGATGGCGGAGCCGAAAGTGATGCCGGCGGAGGTGGAAAAGCAGCTGATGTTCCAGAGCGGTTTCGTATATAACCTCATAAAGCCGTATCTGGTAAAGCAGGACTTTTACATGATGCCGCCTTTCTCGAGAATGCTGTCATCTCTGAACATAAGAGAGGAAAACTTCGTGCGGCTGCTGGAGACGATAGTCGCCGTCAGAGAATTCGACTATATCGTAGTAGACGGTGCGGCCGGCTTTTCGGAAACGGTCTCACGCATCATGAGCATGTCCCAGCACATCCTCATATTAGCACAGCAGGACGAGGCTTCGAGATACAAGGTGTCGTGTCTGCTCAGCAACCTCGACTGCTCCGACGACGGCAAGTTCGTGTTCGTATGCAACAAATATGAGCCGGGCAAGGAAAACCGCCTCGCCGGACTTGAGAAGGAAGGCAGGCTCAGGATAAGCGAGTACATCCCGCGCGATACGGCAACGGAACTTCTGATGCCGGAGGAAGCGGGGCAGATGAAGAGCGTGCAGAAGGTAGCGTATATGTTCATGTAGAAAGGCGGATTCATGGCAAGGGAAAGGATCGTAGTCATACTGGAAAGACACGCGGACGGGAAGCAGATAGATGTGGACCTGCCGCTCAATATAACGGCAAACGAGGCGATCATCGGCCTCAACGAAGCCTTCGATCTGGGGCTGGACACGTCGGATCTGTCCAGATGCTTTCTCAGAGCGGAGAATCCCATCGCCCTTCTCAGAGGGACGAGGACGCTGGAGGAGTTCGGGCTCCGTGACGGCACGGTGATCCATGTGATATAGGAGACGAGGTCAAATGGACGGCAGAAAATACAGAGTAGTGATAGCCAACAAGAGAATATACAAAGAAATACAGCTGACGCCCGATATGACCGGCATGTATATCGGAACGGTAAAAGGGTGCGAGATCCGTTTTTCCAAGGAGCTGTTCTTTGAAGACGTGAAGATCATGCTGGAAAAGCGCGAGGACAGCTGGTATATGGGATGCTCGGAGAACCTTTACATAACATCCGACAACATACTGAAGCTGGCTTCCAGAGAGATGGGGCACGGAGACGAAGTGCTGGTCAAGTATCAGTCCTCCGGTCAGGAAGTGTTCAGGATCAGCTTCATGATCGACTTTGAGTCGGAAGGCAAACAGTACAGCAGAGCGATAGACATAGGCTCCAGAAGTACAGTCCGCATCGGCGGCGCGATGCAGAACGACATCACCATAAAGGACGAGCTGATGGGTGAGGATCGTATGGTGCTGAGCCGCAGCGGAGACAGATACGTGATCCGTGATGTCAACACGCGTTACGGGGTATATGTCAACGGCATAAGGATACAGGAAGAAAAGGAGATCGGCGAATACGATTTCTTCTCCATAATAGGATACAGCTTTTACATAAGAGGCGGCAGGATATATACGGCGCCGTCGCCCAACATGCTGCTCAACGGACTTTCCTTCGAGGATATAAAGGAGCAGGAAAGTCAGCTCGAATACCCGAAATTCTACAGGAGCACGAGAATACAGTACAAACTGCCGGAAGATGAGATCATGGTGCAGCAGCCGGAGGCGAAGCCTCAGCAGCCCAAGAGGAATCTGGTAGTGGCGCTCATACCGTCGCTGGTGATGATCGCGCTCATAGTGGTGCTGAGAGGAGTCATGGGCGGCAGCGGAGGATCCTTCGTGCTGTTCAGCGCATGTTCTCTGGGCGTGGGAGCCGCAATGTCGGTGGTGTCCTTCGTTTCCGAGAAGCGGGAGTACAGGGAAATGATAGAGAAGCGCAGGCGTCTCTATCTGCAGTACATAGAGAGAAAGGAAGAGGAGATACAGCGTCTTCGTGCCATGGAGCTGGAGACGAGACGGCTCATACAGGAATCCATCGAAGAGAGTATAGAGGAAGCGGGGATGTTTTCCAAGAGGCTCTTCGAGAAGAGCGTCAAGGACCCGGATTTTCTCCACGTTTATCTGGGGACGGGAGATGTGACGGCGGCGTGCGAGGTCAAGTACCAGCAGCCCGAGTTCATAGACGAAGATGACGACATAGCGGATCTTCCGCGTCAGGTGGCTGAAAAGTACAGGATTATCCATGACGCGCCGATCATCGTGGACATGATGACGTCCAACAGCGTCGGCATAGTGGGCGGCAGGGATGAACTGGAGATCGCCGTCAGGAACATGACGATGGATCTGGCGCTGAGACATTTTTA
>CASESB010000028.1 GCA_949290475.1 uncultured Bacillota bacterium | reverse complement strand
ACCGATCCGTCTGAGCGTTTGACATGCGACTGTCCGACCGCAGGACATTAGTCTGCATACATTCGCCCGAAGACATTCGACTGAAAGGATATGACAGATGAAAACCGATTACCATTTTGAAACGCTGCAGCTTCACGCAGGCCAGGAACAGGCTGACTCTGCCACAGGGGCGCGCGCCGTTCCCATTTACCAGACAACATCCTATGTATTTGACAGCTGCGATCACGCTGCGGCGCTCTTTGAGCTGAAGGAAAGCGGCAACATATACGGCCGACTGACCAATCCGACGCAGGAGGCCTTTGAAAAAAGGATGACCGCTCTGGAGGGCGGCACGGCGGCGCTGGCCACTGCCTCCGGAGCAGCCGCGCTCTCATACGCATTCCAGAACATAGCCATGAGCGGCGATCATATCGTCTCTGCCGACAACATATACGGCGGCACATACAACCTGCTTGCCAACACGCTGCCCGGCTGCGGCATCACCACGACCTTCGCGGACATATCCGATCTGCCTGCGGTGGAAAATGCAATACGTGAAAACACGAAGCTGATCTTCGCCGAAACTCTCGGCAATCCTCATTCCGACATCTCGGACATCGAGGCTCTGGCTTCGATCGCTCATGCACACGGTCTGCCGCTGATCATCGACAACACGTTCGCCACCCCGTACCTGCTGCGTCCGCTCGAGCACGGCGCGGATATCGTGATCCATTCCGCGACCAAATTCATCGGCGGTCACGGCACTTCTCTGGGTGGCGTCATCATCGACGGCGGCAGCTTCGACTGGGCTGCTTCCGGAAAATTCCCGACGCTCTCGGAGCCCGATCCGGGATATCACGGCATAAGGTTCACGGAGGCTGCCGGCGAGGCCGCTTTTGTTACCAGGATACGTGCCGTACTGCTGCGCGATATGGGTGCGGCGATATCTCCGTTCAACGCCTTTCTGCTGCTGCAGGGGCTGGAAACGCTGTCGCTCCGGGTTGAACGCCATGTGAAAAACGCGCTGGCGGTCGCTGATTATCTGAGCCGTCATCCAAAGGTCGAGGCGGTGCATCATCCGTCGCTCTCCGAGGATGCGCGTCAGCGCGAGCTTTACGCCAGGTACTTTCCGCAGGGCGGCGGCTCGATATTCACGTTCGAGCTCAAAGGAAGCCTTGACGATACGAAGGCCTTTATCGACAGCCTGCAGCTTTTTTCACTGCTGGCCAACGTCGCTGACTCCAAGTCGCTGGTGATCCATCCGGCTACCACGACCCACGGTCAATGCTCGCCCGAGGAGCTCGCCCATCACGGCATAAAGCCCAACACCGTAAGGCTTTCCATAGGTACCGAGCACATCGACGACATCATCACCGATCTCGCGCAGGCCTTTGACGCTGTCGGCTGACTACTCGCCTGCGGGCGCGCGGGCTTTGCAAATCAGACATTGACATACTTTTCCCCCGTAAGTATACTAATATTGTTCGTTCAGAGAATTAAATCTTACAGGAGAATCTATATATCATGCGAATAAGAAAAGAAATAGACGAGATGCAGGAGCGCGACATCCTGCTGATAGCGAAGATATCTGATGCGCTGGCGCATCCTGCCAGGATAAAGATATTCAGATATATAATGACGGCCAACAAGGAACGCCAGCGCGTCTGCAACAAGGATCTCGTCGCGCACTTTGACTATTCCCAGGCCACCATATCGCAGCACGTCAAAAAACTGAAGGACGCCGGGCTGCTTCAGGTAAAAAAAGAGGACCGCTATTCATATTACTACGTGCATCTGGGCACGCTCAACGATTATCTGGTAGCGACCAAGAAGTTTGAGAATATGTGAGGCTCCGATCCGCTCAGTCCTCTCGCAGCTCATCTATGCCGATATTAGCCAGTTCATCGGCTCTGTTGTTCATCCTCGTGACATAGAGGAAATCATCATACGAAAAACCGCTGCCGTTCCACTCGATGAATTTTTCATAAAGCCCATCGAGCGCAGCGGCATTTTTTTCTACGTTCACATGGCCCTTGACCCGAAAAAACGATATCTCGTGCCGCTCTGTAAACGGAAGCAGCTGCTTCCACAGATCCTGATTTTCTACAGGCTTCTTCGCTGCGGTCCTCCAGCCGTTTCTCTGCCATCCCTCGTACCATCCCTTGCGAAAGCAGTCCATCAGGTAGCTGCTGTCCGAAAAAACGTGGATCGTCTGCCCTTCCTTTTTTATGGCCTTGAAGGCTTCCAGCAGCGCCGTCATTTCCATCCTGTTGTTCGTCGTATCACGGCAGCTGCCGTACATCTCCTTGGTCGCCTCGCCGTATTCAAGTATGGCTCCCCAGCCGCCCAGATTGTTCTCGCTCTGATTGCCGGCGCAGCCGCCGTCCGTATATATTCTCAGTATCCTGTCGTTTTTCAGCATGCGGAGGTCTCCTTTCCGGATCTTCTCTATAAAATTTACCACAACTGCTGCGGCATGTCCATATATTGACGCTGCGCCCGTGCAGCCTGACGGCGATCGGACTGCCGCCGCCGACGCACCAAATCTATATATAGTATAAATTGACTTTTTTCGTCCATTGGAGTATCTTAATATGGTAAAGGAGACCTGATTTTTTATGTCATTGAAATTCTGTTCACTTGCCAGCGGAAGCAGCGGCAACTGTTATATAATAAAGAGCGAGCGTACGGCGCTGCTCATAGACGCCGGCATATCCGGCAAGAAGATAATCCAGGGGCTGGAGGATACCGGCACGCCGCACGAGCAGGTAAAGGCGCTGCTCATAACGCACGAGCACATCGACCACGTGAAGAGCGTTTCCGTGCTGGCCAAGAAGCTGCCCGGCATATCCGTATACGCCAACGAAGCCACATGGGAGGGCATCAAAAAGCCGGTTTCAGCGGAGCAGCAGCGCTTTTTCAGGACGGGCGAGGATTTTTACATAGACGATCTGATGATACGCCCGTTCCCGATCCCGCACGATGCAGCCGATCCCGTGGGATTTTCGGTATACTGCGAAGACAAGCAGATCAGCATCGTCACCGACGTAGGCTGCGTGACCGAGCCCATATTCGAGGAGATCGTCGACGCCGACCTGCTGCTGCTGGAGGCCAATCACGAGAAGGAGATCCTGCTGATGGGACGTTATCCTTATCAGCTGAAGCACAGGATCCTCGGCGAAAAGGGTCATCTTTCCAACGTCTCGGCCGGCGAATGTCTGTGCAGGCTGGCCAGGACGAAAAAGAAAAGCCGTCAGATACTCCTGGGGCATCTGAGCCACGAAAACAACGACCCGGCCGTAGCCATGCTGACGGTAAAGAACACGCTGATGGAGAAGAGCATCATCCCCGGCAGCGAGCTGAAGCTGGGTATCGTCACCAGGGACTGCATGAGCTATATTTACGAGGTGTAGCATGAGAGGTGTGGCATGAATATAAAGGTGATCGCCGTCGGAAAGCTGAAGGAGCGATACTGGCAGGACGCCGTAAAGGAATACTCGAAAAGGCTGGGCAGATTCTGCCGCCTGACCATAACGGAAATAAAGGAAAGTCAGCTGGCGGCCAAACCGTCGGCAGCTGACGAAGAGGCCGTAAAGGACGCCGAGGGGCTCGACATACTCGACAGGCTGAAGCCGTCCGATTACGTCATCACGCTGGAGATCGACGGCAGCTCCATGACCTCGCCGCAGCTGGCTTCCCGGATCGAATCGCTGACAGTTTCCGGAAAAAGCAGCATCGCTTTTATCATCGGCGGATCGCTGGGGCTCTCGCGCGAAGTGAGCGCCAGAGCCGATATGAAGCTCTCGTTTTCCGCTATGACATTCCCGCATCAGATGGCTCGCGTCATACTGCTGGAGCAGATATACAGGGCTTTCAAGATAATTCATAACGAAACGTATCATAAGTAACGAACAGAGCCGGAAGCCGGCGGATATCCCTCCGCCGGCTTCCGGCTCATCTCATTCATTCTCACTGTTTATCGCAGGTGTTTTCTCCTGAAGACCTGATCGCTGTCAAGCAGCTCTATGACCCTGTTCATAGTGCCCGGATCCTTCATGGACTCCATGAGCAGCCTCTTTTCTCTGAGCTCATCGGTCAGTTTATTCGCGCTCCTGCCGCGCAGATGCCTTTCGTACGATGACATCAGCGCACCGGCGGTAAAATCGCCGCCTGCCAGGGCGTCCATCGCTGCTTCAGCGGCAGCCTTGGCCGAATCGGCCGCTTTCGTCAGGCCGTCGTTAGACATCGGCATCACCAGCGCCGCAGCATCTCCTATAGCCATGAAACCGTTTCCGGCCTTCAGTGAACCGCTGCCCGCATCGTTCATCCTGCCTCCGCGCCATTCGCTCACCCGTCTGGCGCCTTCCAGCATAGCGGCGATCTTCGCATTGCCGCCGGCCCAGTCATAAAAGCAGCGCTGCGTATCCATCGCCTCATATGCCTCCCTGTCCTGCACCATGAAACCGATATTGCAGATCCCGCGCTCCACTCCGTATCTGCCGACCGGCATTATCCAGAAATACCCCGTTCCCAGGAGGTGTGAGAAGGCGAATATCCCGTAGGCGTCGTACTGATCCTTTGCCATCGAGCTGTCGAGCTTCACGCCTTCAAAATATGCCCTGGCACCGAGCCACATGCTGTATGCGTCCTCTTTCATAGTCCCGGCCACCCTGGCCGCTATGGAAAACGCTCCGTCAGCGCCAATCACCAGTCGGCTTCTTATTTCCGTTTCCTCGCCCCTGTAGAGGGCCTTCACTCCTCTGACCGCACCGCGCTCCGTGACCAGAGACGTAACGCTGCAGCTCTGCTTGAGCTGCGCTCCGCAGGCCTCCGCGGTTTCTGCCAAGAGCCTGTCGACGTCATATCTTGGCGCACAATAACATTCAAAGGGGATGATCGTCTCGTGCCCGTCATCGCTAATGATCTCGGCTCTCCTGACGCATGTGCTCATGGCATCCAGAGCTCTCGCCGCTCCCAGCGCTTCCATATGCGATACGAACCCCTCGCGGAACACGTCTCCGCAGGCCTTGTCCCTCGGGAAAACGTCCTTTTCCAGCAGCAGAACGTCGACTCCCGCTCTGGCCAGGTATGACGCGCATATCGATCCTGCCGGACCTGCGCCCACGATCGTCACATCTCTTTCAAAAATGGCCATTACAGCGCCTCCTTTCCGACAGCTCTGAAGGTTATGGCGTTTACCGGACATACGGCCGCGCATACTCCACAGCCGATGCACCTGTCCGCGAGCGTTCCGTGATAGCCGCATCTCATGCACCTTGAGGCCTCGATCTCCGCCATATATCTGTCGAGCGGCCTTCTGCCCGTCTCAAAACCCGCAGACTGCGGATCACGCCCTTCAAATATCTCGTACTTCACGGCGGCTCCCGTCAGCGGCTCCTGCTCCTTCCTCAGTCTGCCGACGCTGCCGAACTCCCGTGATTCCAGGAAGCTCTGCACGGCAGCCGCGCCTGCGTGTCCCGCCTCAGCCGATGTCATATCGAAATCACCGATAGCGAAAACGCCGTACATGCTGGTGATGAGATCCTCGCCAACCTGGATATATCCGTTGCCGTCGATATCCAGCTCCGGATTGGCGGCGGCCAGCGCCGCCGTGTCAGGACAGAGCGTATCGCTCAGTACCAGCGTGTCGCACTTTATATCTATGATCATGTTTTTCTCTTTTATCCTGCAACTGATGCCGGTAAGACTGCCGGCTTCGGCTGCTATGCCGACCGGCTCCGCCCCCGTCACCAGATGCACGCCTTCGTCGAGAGCCGCCGCCACCGAAGCCACCCCGGCTCTGAGCTTTCCTTTACTCATCGGCGACAGCACCGTCACCTGACTGCAGAAGTTCCTGAGAAGCCGTGCGGCATCGAAGGCCAGCTCGTCACAGCCGGCGACGATCACCTGATCCCCGACTCCCGCCGTACGCTCGCCGCTCATGAGACTGCCCATGAGCGATGCGATCTCAAACACACCGCGGCTCCAGACGTTTTCCATGGCCGGACGCCTGCCCGTGCTTTCGCCGATGGCAAACAGCACCGCTTCATATCCCATGGCGAACAGCTCCTTTATCGACGGATGCGTGCCGACGGCCGCATTGCAGAACACGTCTATGCCCGCATCCTCAAGCCTGGAAAGCTCCCTGTCGAGCAGCTCCTTATCGATGCGCTTATGCGAGGCCAGCCATCTGTATCTGCCTCCCGGCGCAGCTTCCTTTTCAAAAACAGCCGGCGCATAGCCCGCCTTGGCGAGATCGAGCGCCGCCGTTATCCCCGCTATGCCGCCGCCGGCGACGGCCACCTTACGTTTCGGAGCGCCTGATTTATCGCGGCGCGAAAAGCTCTCCAGCTCCTCGTCTATCCCGGCCGCTCTCAGGATCGGCAATATGTCCTCCGTATGATTGTCGAACGCGCCCGCCTCGTCGTCCGCATCCGTGAGCAGGCCCTCATGCTGCGCCGCTGTCGGCGCGATGTTCTCAGCATATATCACGCTCGATTCCGGAGCGTTCCTTACCTCTGCCGAATGCTCCGGCAGCAGTCCGTCACGCAGATATCTGTCTATCTCCGCCGCCGCCGCACGTCCCGAGGCCATGGCCTCCACCGCAGAGCCGCACTCTTCAACGGCATCGCCGCAGGCGAACACCATCTCCTTATTCGTCCTGTATCTCCTGTCGACTCTTACTCTGCCGCCCGGATGCGTCTCCATGTTGCCGATAGTCTCGACGCTGCAGCTGCGGTCTCCCGCAAATATCACCGTATCACAGAACACGTTGAATTCACTGCCCTTCACGACCCGCAGCTCTCCTGCACCTTCACTGCGCACATATTCCGCTCTGACGAGCTCTACAGCCTTGATGCTGTCTCCCTCGCGTATTATCTGCTTTGCCGCCGTTCCCGATCTGAGCTCAACGCCTTCTCTTGCCAGAGCGCTGATGCTTTCGTCCGTAGCCGCAGGCATTTCGCCCCTGTCAAGCAAAGCGCAGGTGACGTTTTTACCCATTCGCCTGAGCACCCTGGCCAGATCGACAGCCAGCAGTCCGCCTCCGGCCACGACTATATCGTCTCCCAGCACGACGCCTTCGTCCTCGCCGCCGTTGATCTGCCTCATGACGCTGACCCCGTCGTAGACCATGGCCGCATCGTCGCCCGGCACCCTGCTTCTTATTCCGCGCGAAGCGCCGACTGCGATCAGGCAGGCGCTGAAGCCTTCTTCCCACAGCTCGTCCAGGCTGTAATCGCGTCCTATCTCGCAGCCGCACCTTATCTCCACTCCGGCTGCCGCTATTCCGGCTATCTGATCTCTCAGCTTGTCTCTGCTCAGTCGAAAATCCGGCACTCCCCATGAAAGCGCGCCTCCCGGTCTGCCGTCCTTTTCAAAGATCGTCACGCGGTACCCCGCCTTGGAAAGATCGAACGCCGCCGTAAGCCCCGCAGGTCCCGAGCCTATGACCGCTACCCTGCTGTCGGAACGCTTCACATGCTTATGTTTTCTCTCCTTGACGGAGCCGAGGATATACCCTTCCAGCCCCTTCATGTTGAGCGGTTCGTCTATGTATCTGCCGCGGCTGCACTTTTCGCCGCACACGTTATCGCATATGGCTGCGCATACCCACGGCAGCGGATTTTTCTCATCTATGAGATCGTACGCCCCCTCGACGTCTCCCGCTTCGACGAGCGCTGCGACTGACTGCGGCATTATTCCCAGAGGACAGCCGCCGCGGCAGCCGCCCGTAACAGCCTCTCTCTCTGCCTTTGCAAACGTAAGCTGCGGTTTTTCACCGATGCTTCCGGCGGCAGGGAAAAGCCTGCATACTGTCTTCCTGTATTCCTCCACGGCTCCCGTAGGGCATATCTGCCCGCACTTGCCGCAGTTTATACACAGCCTTTCGTCTATCGACGCTTCGGCTTTCTTTTCGACGGTCAAATCAAATTTCATCTTCTCCTCCAAATGGTCTGCCTACACAATCTCGATAGCGGCCAGCTCGTCTCTGAGCTCCGTGCTCATTTCTGCCGGCAGTATGTCGCCCATCATCTGCAGCGCAGTGTCGGCGTCTACAGAGCTTATACCGCGGCCTGCGAGCCACTTGTCGCACAGCCGTATGAATCCGTAGTCCATCATCCCGTTCCACTTGAAATTAACATCGCGCTGGGCAAGCGAAAAAACGAGTCCCGCCGTGCCTACCCATTCGACCTGCCCGCTGAGCCGCTTCATTTCACGGCTTTCGGCATATCTGTGGTCGAATTCCTCGTTGACGCTGGCGATCTGCTTTTCTATGGCCTTTAAGCGTTTCTGGCCTTTTCTTCCTTCATATATACCATGTTCTGCGGTCATGCCTTCTCCTCCTTTGATTTTCTAATTATATCATGCCGCCGCATCCACGTACAATCCATACGTTCTCATATTCTCCACTTTCTGTCGGCGATCCTGGCCAGCAGGGATTTTCTGACCGTGACGGCCTCCTCCGGACACATCTCCTGACAACAGTAGCATTTGATGCACCTTGCGTAATCGTACACGGCTTTTCTGCCGTCCGCCGTCTGCTCCAGACTGATGGCCTTGCCGTCCACCGGGCAGGCGCTGACACACGCTCCGCAGCCTATGCAAAGCTCGCGCTTCACGACCGGCTTTTTCTCAAGCAAAGGCGCGAGGAACCTGATCGGCCTGAGCTCGCCTCTGTACTCCGCTCCCCGCTGCACGTTGAAGGCTCTGTCTCCGTATCTTGCGGCTGCCTCGTCCGCGGTCAGCTCTCCGTCCTCCGTCAGCACCCGCAGCCCGCGCCAGACGCCTACTCCCTGCTCCATGCCGCTCACATTTGTCGGCACGAGCTCCGGCTTGAGATATACGAGATGACAAAACAGCGCGTCCATAGCGACCGGATCGGTCGCAGCCAGTATCACGTTCATCCTTCTGGGGCTTCCCGATCTGGGGCCGTTACCCTCCATGGCTACGATCCCGTCCATGATGTGAAGCCTCGGCTTTACCAGACGGTTCAGATCCGCCAGCATCCTGGCAAACGTCTCCGGCGTGGCGAACCTGGCGTGAGACGCGCCCTTGTTGATGCCGAAAACGCAGCCGAAGGTGTTCTTGACGGCTCCCGTAATGCGCTCCAGCTGATGGGTCTTCATCTTACATATGTTTATCACGGCGTCCGCCTCCGCCGCCTCGTCGCAGAGTATGAAGCTATCGCACGCCTTCCCCTGCGCAAAATCCACCCTCGTACCGCTCTCGAAACGCCCCAGCGGTATCCCCAGACTGTCTGCCTCCTCCTTTATTCCGCAGCCCTCCGCTACGGCGCTGACTCTCGTCACCGGGCTTCCGGGCGAATCGCCGTACCTCAGATTATCAAAGCCCCGGGTCTGCAGCAGCTTTCCGACTGCCCTGAACACTTCAGGATGCGTCGTGCAGGCTCGGTCAGGCTCGGTTTTCGCCAGCAGGTTCGGCTTCAGCACGATGCGGCTGCCTGCCGTCAGAGGCTTCCCTCCCGCAGCAAACACGCTGTCGAGGCCTCCCAGAAGCTCCACGGCCTTGGCGACCGCCATCTCTACATGCTCGCGCGCATAGCTCTCGCATCTGACGAGAGCCACCTTCCCTTTCATATCCTCTGCGGCTGCTCCGGCAGCCTCTTCAAACATCGCCTTCACCTCTGCGGCTGCTCCGGCAGCCTCTTCAAACAGCTCGTTCACTTCTTCCCCTCCTGCCGGCCGTTCCGCCGGCATCGCTCATCGCACCTCCAGCGATATGCTGTCGCCCAGGAACGTAGGCTTCATCTTGAATATCCACTTGACGAAATCCTTGCTGCGAGCCAGTACCTCTCTGAACTCGCGTCCTTCCTGCCCTCCGTACAGCTTCTGATCGGAAGCAGCGCCCACCGCCTCTATTCCGAAGCTCCTGCACCCGTAAAGCGCCCTGTAGAGATGATACGTCTGCGTGACTACCACCATACGCTCTACGCCGAATATATATTTGGCGCGATAAACCGACTCGTACGTGGAAAACCCTGCGTGATCCAGGAACACGACCTCCTCCGGCACTCCGGCCGCGACGACGTAATCCTTCATGCTCTGCACCTCGTTGTACACCATCTGCCCGTTATCTCCCGACAGAAGGAGCACCGGGGCGACGCCTTTTTCATAGAGATCGACCGCCACATCGAGCCTGTCTCTCAGCATGGCGCTCGGCGTTCCGTCGGCATTGACAGACGCTCCCAGCACCAGTATGCACTCCGGCTCTACAGCCTCAAGCGCCTCCGTCTCCGCTTCATCAGCCGTATCGCCCGGTTCTTCATATACCGCCGCGATCCGTCCCTCAGTCGTCTTCACCATGTATATATTTATCACCGCTGCCGCTGTGATCACTATTACCGATGTCATTATCACCAGGAGCGCCGCTCTGACAGGCAGGCTCCGCTTTCTCGTTTCTCTGCTCATAACTCGTTTATTATAGCTTTATTTTATGTGGTTTTGAAGAAATAGCGGCGGTTTTGGGCATTTTGTTGAAATTTATAATTTTTATTGCGCTGTGTTGTTGTCAGCAGACAAGCGCAGTGATATATTATTGTTGTGGCGCACGTCCAGGCGTTGGACTTTGCGCCGGTTTTGTTGTAAAATATGTAATGTATGGAGACGATAACAATATTTTTTATATAAAGGAGAACGCCATGAAATACAATTTTCCAATCACAAAAAATCCTAACCCAAAGAAAAAGCCGGATCCTGATACGCTCAGATTCGGAACGGAATTTACCGACCACATGTTTATCATGGACTACGAGGAAGGAAAGGGCTGGCTCGACGGCAGGATCGTACCTTACGGACCGCTCTGCCTTGATCCTGCAGCTGTAGTTTTTCACTACGCTCAGGAGATGTTCGAGGGGCTCAAGGCTTATAAGACACCTTCCGGAAAGGTGCAGCTCTTCAGACCTGACATGAACGCCAAGAGAACGAACAGGACGAACGACAGGCTCTGCATCCCACAGATAGACGAAGAACTTTACGTCGAAGCCATCAAGGCTCTCGTAAAGGTAGACGCCGACTGGATTCCTCAGAAGGAGGGCACGTCGCTTTATATAAGGCCTTTCATCATCGCCGACGAGGCTTTCCTGGGAGTAAGACGTTCCAATCACTATAAGTTCGTCATCATCCTCAGTCCTGTAGGGCCTTACTACGAAGGCGGCCTCACGCCTACGAAGATCTACGTCGAAGACAAGTACGTCAGAGCTACTGAAGGCGGCACGGGAGAGGCTAAGTGCGGCGGCAACTACGCTGCAAGTCTCAAGGCTCAGGAGGAGGCTCACGAAAAGGGCTACGAGCAGATCCTCTGGCTGGACGGCGTGCAGAGAAAATACGTGGAGGAGATCGGAACCTCGAACGCTTTCTTCGTGATCGGAGACGAGATCATCACCGCGCCTCTCGACGGAACCATCCTGCCGGGCATCACCAGGAATTCCGTTATTGCGCTCCTCAAAAAGAAGGGCATGAACATCGTTGAGAGAAGGCTGACTATTGACGAAGTCGTAGACGCCTACGATAAGGGCACCTTCAAGGAAATGTTCGCTTCCGGAACGGCTGCCGTCATCTCGCCTGTCGGCGAACTCCGCTACAAGGATAAGAACATGATCATCAACGGCGGGGGCATCGGTCCTATCGCACAGGATCTCTACGACACGCTCTACGGTATCCAGACGGGAACGGTTGCAGACGATATGGGCTGGACGGTGCCAGTAGAATAACGCACATAACTGCTATGAAAACACAAGACCGGCATTGCCCGCCTTTACGGGTATGCCGGTATTTTTGTCCTATAGCCCTCTTCTTCGGTTGCGTTTATCATGTCATTTCAATTTGCCGCACGCGGCGAAAGTATAAACCTTTCTATTATATCGTCCAGCCTGCCGCGCACTTCCATATCATCCTCACACGTACATATCAGGTTCGTATGCTGGCTGTATCCGGCTCGTCTGTACGCTTCTATCCTGGCGCTTGCTCTCATGAAATAATCCTGATCATCCATAAGACCGAAGTGCTCCCATATGACAACGCTGCCGTCGCCGAGCAATATGGAAAAGTCGGGATATATGACTTTACCACCGACGTTCATTCCTGCTTCGTATCTGTACGGAATACCATATGATTCCAGCTTGTCGCCGATGAATTTTTCCGACTTCGATCTGACTGTTACGCCGTCCTCTGTCGCATATCTGAGATTTTCGACATGGTACATGTTCCTTTCATAGCGGTCGTGCTTCCACCCGTATTCTCTGCCCGATAAAATCAGCCTGTCAATGTCCGGCAGCTCATATATCCTTGATAACGTTTTGGATGCCCCGCTGTTTTCCAGCTTTCTTAAGGCTTTCGCCAGCTTACTGTTCGCAGCATCCAAAATATCGCTGTATATCTCCATCACGCGCAACGACTCCGCTAACAATCTTTTGCGAGCCAACCTTCGCGCCTCAGCGCTGTCCTTTTTCAGAGAAAGCAGCTTGCCGTCTCTGCGCACATAAAAGCTGCTGTGTTCTCCGTTTTTAGTGATATACAGCTCTCCGTCCGGCATGCTGCAATACTCTTCACGCAGCCTTCGTACGATTTCCTTTTCGCTGGCCTGCAATCTGCTCAGTCTCTGCACCTCCGCCGTCACGTCCGGCAGCCTCGTATTGTCATTCATCGCTTTTTCTCCTTTCTTTTTGAAAATTTTACCATTTTACCGCTGTTTTGTCAATATTTTCCTTTTAGCTTGGCCGCTCAGTTGTTAACATCCGTTGATTTTTCGCTCTTTTTAACAAATTTACAGGTTTTGAAGCTCCTGACCGAGCACCAGTTGTTAAGAAAAAATAAAAAAGATGAGTTTTTAACAAGTTTTCATGCTTCAGACTCATCTTTTATATGAAATTTCGCTATTTATCATCATTTATTAACAATTGGCGCCATCAAACAGCTTGAATCAGAGGCGAAAGTGTTAAATATTGATGCTTGATCAATTTTTTTAGCAATCGGGCCCTGCGAGGCCTCGCGAAGCCGCAAGCAACATGCCTAATGCGATGATTGAGGCCTCGCGGAGCCGCAACGCGCCTCGTGCGATGAATGGGGCCCGCGGGGGCGCAACATGCCTCATGCGATGAATGCGAGGCCATGCAGCGCGCCTTTTACAGCTTTCTCAGCAGATCCACGACCTCGAGCTTCTCCGCGTCCGTATCGGCGGCGTCCTTGATGATCTTCGCCGGCACTCCTGCCACTACTACACCGGCAGGAACGTCGCTGACCACAACTGCGCCGGCAGCTACTACAGCGCCCTTGCCGATCCTGCAGCCTTCGAGCACTACGGCGTTGGCTCCGATAACGACATCGTCCTCCACGATCACGGGCTGTGCGCTCGGCGGCTCGATAACTCCCGCCAGCACCGTTCCCGCCCCTATGTGGCAGTTCTTACCTACGGTAGCTCTGCCGCCCAGAACGGCGCCCATATCTATCATCGTGCCCTCACCGATAACTGCGCCGATATTTATCACAGCGCCCATCATGATAACGGCATTATCACCGATCTCCACCTTGTCTCTTATCAGCGCGCCCGGCTCGATCCTGGCCTTGATGTTTTTCATGTCCAGGAGCGGGATGGCTGAGTTGCGGCAGTCGTTTTCCACGACGAAGTCCTCTATCCTGTCAGCGTTCTTTTCCAGGATCTCCTTTACCTCGCTCCAGTCGCCGAAAACGATCTTATCTCCTGCGCCGAACACCTGACAGCCCCCAAAATCCACGGGTGTCTTTTCCTTCACGTATACCTTTACCGGCGTCTTTTTCTCTGCGTTACCGATGAATTCTATTATTTCTCTTGCTTCCATGTCGCTCATGTCCTCCTTATTTTTCGCCAAACAGCACGTCTTCCATAGTGTAATATCCCGGCTTTGCCGCCGCAGCGAACACCGCCGCCTTTATGGCTCCCGAAGCGAAGATCTTCTTGGAAAGCGCTGTGTGCTTTACCTCCAGGATCTCATCGTTGCCCGCATAGATCACGGTGTGTTCACCGGCTATCGTGCCGCCTCTTATGGCGTGTACGCCGATCTCCTTGCCGCGCTTCCTGTTGCCCTCTCTGCCGAATATATGCTCATAGCTGCCGTCATCATCGGCGGCCGCCAGCAGCATCTTGGCCGTGCCGCTCGGAGCGTCCAGCTTCTTGTTGTGGTGCTTCTCTATTATCTCTATATCAAAGGCGTCCTCCAGTATAGGGGTGATCTCCGCTATCACGCGCTTCATGACGTTGATGCCCAGCGAATAATTCGCCGAAAACACTACCGGCACAGTCTCCGCCAGCTCTTTTATCGCTGCCAGCTGCGCCCCCTCATAGCCTGTCGTAGCTATGACAGCAGGGCATTTCTTCGCCCGGCAATAGTCGATCAGCATATCCAGATTAGCAGGGTTGCTGAAATCCACGATCACGTCGGCTGTCCCCGCATCCTCCGGCTTCTGTCCGTCAAGCGGCTCTATTATCCCCGCCAGCTCAACTCCGTCTTTTTCCTCGATCATATCGGCCAGCACATGCCCCATGGCGCCGCCGCCCAAAACCGCTATTCTCATAATTTCTGTCCTTTCTGTTATTACTTCAGCTCCCCGTCGAATATCTTCGTTGACGGTCCTTCCATATATACGTGTCCATCGTCGGCCAGCCCGATCGCAAGTCGCCCCAGCTCAAGCACGACGTCGGCGCTTTTTCCGCACAGGCCTCTCATGTGCGCCGCCACTACGGAAGCGCAGGCGCCCGTGCCGCAGGCCAGCGTTACGCCGACTCCGCGTTCATACGTCCTGACTCGCAGCGTCCTGTCATCGACAGCTTCCACGAAGTTGACGTTCGTCTTCTCTTTGAAAACAGGATGCTCGCAGAGCTCCTTTCCCAGACCTTCAACGTCGGTCTCTGCAATGCTGTCCACGAAAACGACCGTATGCACCGTTCCCATGAAAAAGCTGTCCACCTCTATCCTGCTTCCGTCCGCAAGCACCAGGCGGCGCCCCAGATAATTCTCATCGTCGGAATCAACATTGATCGCCGCCGGCGAAAAAACGGGCTCGCCCATATCTATCCTCACCCTGAACGGCTCTGCGGACGTGACCTCCACTACCATCTCACCCGCCAGCGTTTTTACGGGATATCTATCTTCACTGCGTATCCCTTCGTTGCGGCAGAAATGCGCAAAGCATCTGATGCCGTTGCCGCACATCGGCGCCCGGCTGCCGTCACGATTGTAAAACACCATTTCCAGCTCCGGCTCGCGTCTGACGACGATCATGCCGTCAGCGCCGACGCCTGTATTGGCGTCGCATACCGCGAGTGCCAGCTCTCCGTAGTTTTCCGGTGCCGCTTTGACGGCGACATCCTCCTCCTTTATTATCACAAAGCTGTTACCACAGCCGTGGTACTTGGATATCCTCATCGTCTCACACCCGGCCTTCCGTCTCGAGGCTGTACATATCGGCGTACGTTTCGCGCTTTATCACCAGTCTGGCCTCGCCGTCCCTGACGAAGACGACTGCTGGTCTTCCCAGTCTGTTGTAGTTGCTAGCCATCGAATAGCCGTATGCCCCCGTTGACAGCACCGCCAGCAGATCGCCTGTTTTGACCTCCGGCAGGCTGATGTCGGCGATGATGACGTCGCCCGACTCGCAGTTCTTGCCGGCGACGCAGTACGATACTGCCGGGCTTTCATCCATCCTCTCGGGAAGCACGGCCGTGTATTCCGCTCCGTAAAGCGCCGGCCTGATGTTGTCGCTCATGCCGCCGTCGACGAAGATATAATTCTTGTCGCCGCTCTTCTTCATATCGCCTATCGTATATAGCATATATCCGGCCTCGCCCACCATGGCTCTGCCCGGCTCGGTGATGAGCTTGGCGATCTTCACGCCTTTTTCTGACGCGGCTCTTTCGGCGCAGCTTATCATATCGGCGCACATATCGCCCAGCGATACGGGGTGGTCCGCTTCGACATACTTTATGCCAAAGCCGCCGCCTATACTGAGCTCCATGCCGTCAAGCCCTCTTTCACGCTTCATGTCCGCCAGAAAACCGATCATCGTCTCCAGAGCCTTCTCAAACGAGGACACATCTACGATCTGCGATCCGATGTGGCTGTGAAATCCGGCCAGCTCCACACCCGCGCTGTCCGCAAGCTCATCTATCACCTGTCCGATATGCTCCCTGTTTTCTATGTAGATGCCGAACTTTGAATCAGGCTTCGAGGTCATGATGTACTCGTGCGTATGCGCCGAAATGCCCGGATTTATCCTCAGCAGCGCCTTCACACGGCGTCCCCTGGCATCCGCCAGCTTTACCAGCCTGCCGCACTCCATCACGTTATCGATGACGAAGTAACCCACCCCGGCATCGAGCGCCATCTCTATTTCCTCATCGCTCTTGTTGTTTCCGTGGAAATATACCTTTTTCATATCCACTCCGGCCTTCATCGCTCCGTAAAGCTCTCCGCCGCTGACCACGTCGAAGCCCAGCCCCTCCGCCGCCAGCAGCCTGAAAAGGTATACGGACGAAAACGCCTTGGATGCGTAGGCCACCTCGGTATCGAACATGTCCGACCTGAAATTCTTCACGGCCGCTCCGGCCTGCTCGATCACCTTTTTCTCGTCGTACACGCAGAGCGGCGTGCCGAACCTGTCGGCCAGCTCCCTGCAGCCGATTCCTCCTATCGTTAAAACGCTCATATTATCGCCTTTCCTTTAACAGTATTTCCTTGTAAGTATACTGGAAAACGAAGGATTATGCAATAGCCGGCGCCCTGCCGGGCGCACACTTCGCGCACATGTTTCGCGTCTCCTGCGGCTGCGCCCAGCCGCGCCACGAAAATACGGGGAGCCCGAAGGCTCCCCGTACAGGTGCAACGTCCTTTTTTTATTCTCGGCTTTAGCCCTTGTATGTTCCTACCTCTACCAGCTCTCTGATGCAGTCGTCCCAACCCTGGATGAGTCTGTCGATATCCTCGTCGGAGGTTACCGGCGAGATCAGCATCATGTTGTGGAAAGGTGTGATCAGTATACCTCTGTTGGAGAGGAATACGTGAGTGTAATACATCAGCTGCCAGTCAAAGTTGTCCTTCGCTTCCGTTCCGTTCTTAGGCAGCGTCGGCATGAACTGCAGCTCGCATCTTGCTCCGGAGCGAGTCAGACTCCAAGGCACATTGTACTTCTTCAGTACGGCGTCGAGTCCGTCCGACAGTCTCTCCTGACCTCTGAACATCCTCTCGAACGCTTCCTCCGTAGCCACCTTTTCCAGCGTCACCTTCATGGCTGCGATCGCGAACTGGTTGGCTGCCAGCGTGCCGCCGATACCCATCGGATCGGAAACTCCGGCGTTGCCGTACGTCTCGTTGATCTTGTCGGTGATCTCCTTCGTAAATCCGTATACGGCTACCGGAATACCGCCGGCGATCGACTTGCCCAGCGTAACGAAGTCAGGCTTGAGGCCGTGAGCCTTCGTGTATCCGCCGTATCCGTTGGAAAGCGTATGCGTCTCATCTATGATGAGGTATGTTCCGTACTTGTCGCAGAGCTTGCGCAGACCCTCGAGATACCCCTCTGCAGGCAGCACCATACCGCAGTTGGTCATTACCGGCTCGAGCAGTACGGCCGCGCAGTCCTTATGCGCCAGCTCTCTTTCGGCCGCCTCCAGATCGTTGAACTCCACTACTCTCGTCAGCTGATCCTTGGGGAGTCCCGGATTGGAATCGTAAGTCGTTCTCAGAGCCAGCTTGCCCTCCTCGTTGATGTGAGGCAGCGTCTCGTCGAGACTTCCGTGATAGCACTCCTGCATTACCATGATCTTAGGTCTTCCTGTCAGCGCTCTGGCGTTCCTGATCGTATAACGGTTGGCTTCCGTCGCCGTCATGGCAACCTGCCACGTAGGAAGTCCGAACCTCTTTTCCAGCTCCTTACCTATGTCCAGGCTGTCAGGCGTAGGCATCATCGTCGTTATGCCGTTGTAGACCTGCTCGGCCACCTTATCGGCGGTTGCCTTAGGCGAGTGACCGAACATGGCTCCCGTATCTCCCAGACAAAAATCAACGTACTCGTTGCCGTCAACGTCCCAGCATCTGTCGCCCTGAGCCTTTTGCAGGAAAACAGGGTGCTCCGTGCCCCAGTCGCCCATCCACGGCATAGGAACGCCGTTGAGCAGATTTTCATGCGCCTTGTCGAATATCTCCTTACTCTTCTTCGTCCTCTCGTTGAATATCTTGTCCTCTCTTGCTCTCAGCTTCGCCAGCTCCTCGTCGGTAACCAGTCTGTAAGGGCTCTTCTTATCTGTTATCATGTTTATCCTCCTTAAAAATTAATAATAATACTTTGAATCTCCTTTATATTCCTGTATGGTGTTACCTCCGTCCACCACCAGCGATTCTCCCGTAATGTACGAGGCCTCGTCGGCAGCCAGGAACACGATGGCGTTCGCCACCTCTCCCGGTTCGGCGCTGCGCCTCATCGGCGTGTTGAATCCGCCCTGGGCTTCCGCCTCGGTCTGCGAGGCCGTGCCTATCCATCCCGGCAGCACGTTGTTCACCGTGATGCCGTACTTGCCTACCTCTATGGCCAGCGCCCGGCTCATGCCTATGACGCCCGCTTTAGCCGCACTATATGCGGCTTCTCCGGGATTACTCACCACAGGACCGGTCACTGAAGATACGTTGACGATCCTGCCGTATCTGTTTTCCACCATGTAAGGTAATACAGCCTTAGTTACGTTGAATGTGATGTTCAGATTCCTGTTGATCGAGGTGTCCCAGCTCTCATACGTCACGCTCATGATGTCGGCGAAATCCTCCTCCGCGCCCACCTGCGCCATGCCGGCGTTGTTTATCAGCACGTGGATGGAGCCGAAATCATCGGCGATCTGCTTTATCGTGGCGTTCACCTGCTCCCTGTCCATGAGATCGGCGATGTAGCCCTTAGCCTCCGTGCCCGTCGCCGCCAGCTCCTCTGCGCGCTTGTATATCCTCTCGGTCGTAGCTATGAGCGCCACCCTGGCTCCCAGATCAGCCAAGATCTTCGCCGTCGCAAAGCCGATGCCGTGCTCGCTGCCCGCGCCCGTTATGAGGCATACCTTGTCTTTGAAGTCTATAAATTTTCCGTTCATCTATTTCTCCTCCTCCAGGCTCTTCAGTATGGCGTCTATCATCTGATTGGCCGGACCGGCTTTCAGCCCACCGTCGATGTAGATGTCTTCTCCCGTGATGTATCTGCAGTCGTCGGACGCCAGGAAGTGATAGAGTGCAGCCGCTTCCTCAGGCTTGCACATCCTGCCCAGCGGCGTCTGGATACCCATCACCGCCAGCTCCGTCTCACAGCCCTCCACATAGGCCATCGGCGTGTCTATGGTGTTCGGGCATATGCAGTTTACCCTGATACCTCTAGGCGCCAGCTCGATCGAAGCTACCTTGGTGAGTCCCACTACCGAGATCTTGCTGACTATATACGGTCCGTATCCTGCGTAATCGCCGTTGGCGGAATTCGACGCCGTATTGAGTATGACGCCGCCGTCGTTCATGTATTTCTGTCCGTACTTGATGCCGTAGACGACTCCCAGCACGTTGACGTGAAAAAGCGATTCGTACGTCTTCGTATCGGCGTTCTCCAGCAGTTCCTCCGGACAGATTATCCCGGCGTTGTTGACAACTATATCCAGCTTGCCGTATTTTTCGGCTGTCGTTTTCATAAGGTTCTCTACGTCAGCCTCGCAGCTTACATCGGTTCTGATAAAACCGCATCCCAGCTCTTCAGCCGCCTTGGCGGCCGCATCGTTGATATCGGCCATCATGACCGTCGCGCCGGCTTCTTTGAACCTCTTCGCCGTCGCGTATCCCAGACCCTGTCCGGCCCCCGTGACCACAGCCACCTTTCCTTTTAATGAAAACATTCTTTATGACCTCCTTGTTAAACTATCTTTCCCCTTGAATACGTCTTGCGCTATTATATAAAGCAAGGGGCGTGCCAAAATAAGCGTTCGTGGATTTTCAACGGTTTCGAGGTTTTGGCACGGGTTTTACGGGCAATTTATTGTCAATTTTGCAAATTTTATTGTCAGTTTTGACTGTTTCTGATATCCTTATAGTGTACGCGTGCTGTAAGCGCGGGACGCAGAGAAACAAAGGAGGGAAACATGTCTCTTGCCATAATAAAAGATACCGTACAGCAGGTCGCTACCGCCATAACGGCTGCGCTGGAGCTGGAAACGGAGATCGTCAACGAGAATCTGATGATAATCGGCGGCACGGGCCGCTACAGGGAAAAGATCGGCGCATACGAAGAATCAGGCGACACGGACAGCCATTTCGTCTACGCCGAATGTCTCAAGAGCGGCCAGGAATATATCAACTTTACGCCGGAGAACGATCCGTTTTACGACGCCAAGGAGGGCGAGCTGGCGGAGATATGCTATCCGATCAAAGTCGACGGACGCGTGCTCGGCCTCATCGGCCTCATCGCCTTCACCGAAGAACAGCGCAGCGCCATGATCGGCAAGACGCTGGCTCTGCGAACGTTCCTGCAGAGCATGGCCGATCTGATCGCAGGGAAATACATTGTTTCGCAGAGCAACGAAAAGCTGATGAACACCGTCTCCTCGCTGCTCTCCACGCACGACGACAGCGTTCCCTTTGAAGGCATCCTCGGCGACAGCCCGACTATGAAAACAGTGAAAAGCCGCGCCTTCCATGTGGCCTCCGGAAACTCGACCATCCTGCTGACAGGAGAAAGCGGCACGGGCAAGGATCTGCTGGCTCGTTCCATACACCGCGAAAGCCCGCGGCGCGACGAACCGTTCGTCTCGGTCAACTGCGCCGCCATACCCGAGATGCTGCTGGAAAGCGAGCTGTTCGGATACGAAAAGGGTGCCTTTACGGGCGCTTCCAGAGAAGGCAAGCTGGGAAAATTCCAGCTGGCGGACGGCGGCACGCTGTTTCTCGACGAGATCGGCGACATGCCCCTGCATCTGCAGGTCAAGCTGCTGTCCTGCATCCAGAACAGACAGGTCGATCCGATCGGCGCTTCGCATCCCGTAGATGTGGACGTGCGCATAATCGCCGCCACCAACAAGGATCTCGAAGCCCTCGTGCGCGCCAACCAGTTTCGTGAGGATCTTTATTTCAGGTTGAACGTCATCCCGATCAGCATCCCGCCGCTGCGTGAGCGGCGCGAGGATATCAGCGTGCTTACCGACAATATAATTAAAAAGTTCGACGGCATCATGGGCAGACATATAGACAGCGTCTCCCCGGAGGCCATGGAAAAGCTGCTGTCGTACCCGTGGCCTGGCAACGTCCGCGAATTGGAAAACGCAATCGAATACGCCATGAATATGGAGGAAAGCGATACCATCACGCTCAGGAGCCTCCCCGAAAAGCTCCTCCGCGGTCGCAGCCCCAAAAGCTCTGCCGGCGGTACGCTGCGAGAGCGCATGGATGATGCCGAACGCGATATCATCGCCGAAAGCCTCGCCCGAAACGGCACATCGCTCGCCGGCAAGCGCCGCGCAGCCGATGAGCTCGGCATCAGCGAATCGACGCTCTACAGACGGATCAGAACGCTGGGGATATGAAATGCAAAAAGGCTGGTGCGTCGACGCACTATCAGCTTCGTGCCGTTTCTTCAAGGCTGATTATCGCTTTTATTTAATTCCTTCTGCTGCGCTTCACGTATCATCCCGCGCATTTCCATCTTCGATGAAACACCCAGCTTTCTGTAAAGGCTGGTGATGTGGTGTTTCACCGTATTAACAGAAATGTACAGATATTCTGCAATATCTCTATAGCTTGAGCCTTCATAAAGCAGCTTAACTATTATGCTCTCGCGTTCCGTAAGGGCTTTATCTACAGCCATGCGTTCTATTATTGAATCAGTATCAAGGATTTTTCCATTCCGCATAACGTCCTCAGGCCGTTTCTGATACTGCGTAAGCATACAATGCTTCGCCACATACAAGAGTATAAGCACTGCCATTATCCCTCGTAATATCGGCGTAATATTCATGTTGTCGGGATTATATTCCTGTAATACAGTAAACCCTAACGATAATCTCAGGCCGATATAACACTCCTGTATGGCCTCTGCAATCATGACAATTGTACCTGCTACGCAAAAGCTTCTGACTTCAGCAAAATCCTTTTTCTCCCTCTGTTTCAACATATGATATAAGAAGTATATGCTTATAGCAATTATGACGACAGCAGTAAGCACCTCTTCAATAGCAGTTGCAAACCTTATTCTCTCGTCGCTCACAAAATAGCGCCTGTCCATGGCAAACCCATAGATCAGACCGGAACAAATCAGAAAGCCTATATATGTAATATTCATGAAAAGATATATTGGTTTCTTATCTTCTTTAAATACTAGTTTTTTCAACAGATTCAACCATGCATACTGCAGACTTATGACGATCCAGACATCCAATACTCTTACAGGGGCTGCGACCCCTTTTATCTCAGTAATCTCACTGTAATAGTCGATCATAAAATACATGCCGCTTATCAGCATTATAAATCCCGCCAGGACTAATAGTGTTCTGTTAATCCTGGTTATGCTTATTACTTTCTGCCATTTCATTATTATGATTACAGCGACGGATATCATCGAAATCGACATGGCAAAGATGTGCAGAATCCCCGTTATTGCATATGCACTCATTATTTTTCACCCCATTTATATTTTAAATAGATGCTGTCGCCCGTGCAACATTTTGTGGGTATTTTTTATAGTATGTATATATTATGTGAATAACAAACAAAGGCAGCTCATATGCAAGCCGCCTTTGTCATTATTCCTTTTATTATTCTCGCGCTGTGCTTGTACAAAATGAGATACTCAAACGATCATATTGCAAGCATTTCCGCCATAGTATTCATACCCTCGATCTCCTGATCCATATACTTTTTCAGCTCCGGTATCAATGACGCTCTGGCTTCTTCATATATAGCTATCTCGTTTGCAAATCCTTCGCTGGCTGTTCCATTGGCAAGCGCATATGTAGCCTCATAAGTATTCACTCTGGCGATAGACCTGCCGTACGATCTGTTGTCTGTCTGATATTCGCAGTTCGTCACTTTCCTGGATTCTTCGCATGTGTCGAGGCTGAAATTATATGCGCAATATTCCAAAACACCATTGATCTTAAACGCATTCTCCATTGCCTTGTCTATGCTTCCATCTTTAAGTGCTCCCGAAACATCATCGAGAATATTGATGTTCTGTTGAATAATATCATGGAAGATATAAACTCCTCCATCACCGCCCATTCCCAGGAACGTATCCTGCAGATATCTGTATGCCTCAAGACCCTGTTTATTGAGCTCGACACCCTCTGCAATTATATCAGCCGTATCTTCACCATTGGCTACCGCTTCCTCGTACGATGCGTTTATACTCCTTGCTTTTTCCGTATATGCAGTGCCGGCTTCTCTAAATGTCGCCAACGCTTCCTTGTACGCTTCTATATCTACACCGGCTTCCTCATACAGCGCCTCATTATCTGCTATTATAGCCTCCAGCTCATCGCATCTTCTGTCGAAACCAAGTACAAGGGCAGGTGACTGGTCGATATACATAGCAAGCGCCCCTGAAATCTTGAGTGCATAATCCATTCCATCATGGCTATACTCATCTCTGTCATCATACTGAGTATGATATGTGCTCAGGTCATTAGCCTCCCCGGCGCCATATCCATTAACCTGATAGCAAGGAACTCCGTTGAACTGATAACATATCGCATCACTCATCGGCTGCGAAAGATAGGACTGTTCTATTTCACCATCAACGCCCAATACGTCCAGAAGTCCGCTTTCTTCTACAAGGCTATCTTGCACAGTTCCTGTTTCTTCCGTCGAATCTATGCGCGCGCTCAATGTTCCATCCTGCGATGCTTTAGCAGGCAGTTCATAATTGAGTATGCCCAAGGTCGTGCCCTGCCATTCAGGATGCGCTTTCGTTATCATCTGCCATGATCCTTCAGCCCAGTCAGACTCTATGCCGGTCTGACCCCATTCCTCAGAGCCGTGAGCGATAAATATTATATCATTGATCGGCTCATAGCCAGAATCTATCATGGCTTTAGCCATTGCTGCTACCAGCGCTACAGCGGCGCTGTCATCATTCACACCGTAGAAGTACTTATCATAGTGTCCTGCTACCAGTATCTGCTGACCTGTATCACCAGTACCCTTTATTTTTCCGGTGACATTGTAACTAACGCCTTCATCCTCTACTATCTGATTATCTACCACTAATGTAGATGTCGGAGTTTCCCCTGCAGCTTCTATCTTCTCTATTGCATCAAGTATGTTCAGACCGTCAGCTCTGCTGATGCTGACACACGGAAGCTGCAAATCACGCGCGCAGAGATCCTGCATCTGTACCGCAGTATCCCATTTATCGCCACGCTGATTGCCCTCTTCATCAACATACTGGCTGGAATACGACATGAGCCCTGCCGCTCCGTTTTCGTAAGCTTCAATATAATGCGGCGTTATCCAGTACTCCATATCCTGATTGATATCTATCATTACTATCTTGCCGTTCATATTCCTGGCCGCGCCTGTAAGTCCTTGCTCGTCATAATAAGCCTCATAATCTGCCTCGTATCCATGATTAAGGTATACCACCTCTCCGGTAACGCCGTCGGCATCTGTCCCTGTGCTGGCATATGAAGCAGGCTTTACATCAATATCAACATCTGCCGCTTCATTTTCAAGGGAGAATTCCGCACCATTGAATTGCCACTTATCTACTGTCACCGGCTCCTTCTGAACGTCCTCCAGGCCTATCTCCGTAAAAAGATCCGCTAAATAATCTGCAGCCCTGTGTTCCGCATCAGATCCAGCAGTTCTGAAACCCAGAGAATCATCCCAGTATTCCTCATCATACGAAAGAGTCTCTGTCACTTCCCAGGCAAACTCTTCGTCGACATTTTCAACAAATGCCTCAACATCTTCCGTGGCCGCTATTTCCTGACCGGAACATCCTGCCAGGCCAAGCGCCAAAGTAAAACATAGCGAAAACGATAAAATGATTGCTAATGCTTTCTTTTTCATAACACCCTCCTTGTTTGCACATATGCACCAACTTCTCATTTATTTGTGCTGTCATTATATTAATATAGGCGTAAAATAACAATGGCCCTTTTTGTGCCTTTTCAGAAAATAGCGATTTTTCAATGTTTTTATATTATTGCGAAATTCTATCCGTGATAAGAACCGCATATTGAACTCATCTCTCGCAAGATCCTCTTTCGTATATCTGCCTCACTTGTTTCGTGCGCCTACTTGTTAATATTTGCTGATCTGCTGCGGATTTTAGCAAAATAACAGCTTTTCAGGCATCACCGCAGAGGCCGTTTGTTAATATCTCTCGCCTTTCTTGAGATATTAACAAGTTCCAGCTACATCAGCACCGGATTAGTGTTAAAAACAGATTGATATCATCTATTATTAGCAACTGCACCTCGTACGGGGCGTCTGCAGAGCCGATAATTGTTAAAACTTCAATCTTAAGCAATAATTTTATCAACTTCTTTTGTCACATACCCCCTCCCCCTTTTTCGCCTGCGGTTTTCACAGATATTCAAAAAGCGCAAAACAAAAGGCTGGTGCGTCAACGCACCAGCCTTTAATCGCATACATGTCTATATTGTTCTCGTACCAGACGTATACCTTATCAATCCTTAGGTATCGGGTCGAACTTCTTGCCTACGATCAGCAGGATCACTCCGATAGCCAGCATGATTATGCCTGCCCATCTTGCGATCTCGATCATCTGCCAGAAGTTGCTCATGATGCCGGAACCGTATGTTGCCAGGTAGTAGTCAGGACCCCATGATCCTTCGTACCATACGAGGAAGAACGATCCTACCGTGCATACGAATCCAAACAGCAGGAAGAAGAATCCGAATCTCTCGATATCGCCGACAGCCAGCTTCGTCTTAGGATTGATCGGATTGTTCTCAGGATCCTTCTTATACAGACCGCCGTATACCCACTTGCATATAGGATAGAATACTATCGCCGAAAGGATTCCGATGAATCCGAGCAGGAAGTATTCCGTTCCGTTTACATAGAAGCTGATGATTCCTATAATCAGCGGGCCGCCGCAGATGTACAGAGGAGCCAGCTTGCTCTTTACATAGTAGAGGTCGCCTCTCTTTTCTACCGGATACTCTTTTCTGATCTTCACGTAAGCGAAGGACAGTCCCACGTAGAGGACGAAGAGCAGCGGCGAAAGGATAGTTACCAGGATCTCAAAGTTGAGATTTACCAGGATCAGGTTAACTACTGCTGCCAGAACGATAGGTATTACAGGAACCTTTCTGTTAGGCGACAGCTTCGAGAGGATCTTAGGGCAGAAGTTGTCCTGTCCCATCGGGATGAACGATCTCGACGAGGACGTGATCAGAGCGTTGAATAT
>CASESB010000027.1 GCA_949290475.1 uncultured Bacillota bacterium | reverse complement strand
GTCATCTGATCCTTACCGAAAAGAGGCGATTTGCTGCTGAGCCACAGATACCACATCAGATCTCCCGACAGTCCCGGCCTTTCGGCATCTTCCGGCTCGAAGTACGCCTTGCGCACCTGTTCGTCGAGATGATCCATATATGCCTTTCCGGAAGCCGTCACGCCGTTGACCGTGCAGTTTTCGAAGTTGCCGTCCTCATCCATCGGTATGCAGCCGTGATACATCAGGTTGCCGTTGCATATGGTGTAGAGCGCTCCGTGGCTGAACATGAACCTGATATGAGCCTGCAGCTTCTCGCTCTGCACGAAGGAAGCCTCCAGCGCGTTGAGCACGTTGCGTTCGTCCTCCGTAAGGGCGTAAGGATCAGCCGGATCCACCGTAGGGAAGTTCGTGTCACGCAGAGGGAATTCTCCGTCCCTCAGCTTTACGGTGCCCTTTTCAAAATCTATCTTGTTCAGCAGCAGCCTGTTATCCAGACCGTATTCGGGATGAGCCATTATCCTCTGTCCCTCCACCTTGAACTGGCATATGGCTATGGCTTTGTTCATCTTCGCCGCCAGAGCATCGTCTATAGGGTCGAATTCGTTTTCATCGAGACGCTTCGGCCTGAAGAATTCACACGGGTCGTCGCCGTATATCTTCTCCGCCATTACGGCCAGCGGTCTCAGGTTTATGCCGTATCCGATCTCCAGCATATCGAAATTGTTGTAGCTGATGTTCATCCTGAGGACGTTCGTTATGCATGCCCAGTTGCCCGTAGCGGCGCCCATCCATACGATGTCGTGATTTCCCCACTGAAAATCCACATCGTGATGGTCCATGAGATAATCCATTATGGCATCCGGGTGCGCACCTCTGTCCCATATGTCTCCTATTATATGCAGCTTGTCCACCGCCAGAGAGCTTATGGTATCGGTAAAGGCTATTATGAAGTCCTCGGCTATCCCGCATTCGACTATTGTGGCTATTATCTGACCGTAGTAGTTGCCCTTGTTCTCGTCATCGGAATTGTGGAGCAGCTCGTCTATTATGTACGCGTATTCCTTCGGCAGTCTCTTTCTCACCTTTGAACGCGTATACTTGTTCGTCACAGATTTGCATATGACTACCAGCCTGAATATGGATATCTTGCACCACTTGTCAAAATCAGGCTCGCTTTTCTTCCTTCTCTTTATCTCGGCCTCGGCATTGTATATGAGCGCCGCAAGATCCGCTCTCTCTTCGCGGGTCAGCTCCGGTCCGAAAAACTCCTCGACTTTCGAGCGTATCACTCCCGAAGCGCTCTTGAGCATATGTATGAATGCTTCGTGTTCTCCGTGCAAGTCGCTCAGAAAATATTCGGTCCCCTTAGGCAGAGCCAGTATGGCGCTCAGGTTCACTATCTCCTCGGTAGCAGCTTTAACATTGGGATATTTCTTGGACAGATGTCTGAGCAGATGTCTGTCGATCATCACACAACCTCCTCGCTTTTCGTGTGCATAAACATAAAACGTATATCCCGAAATCCCGTCCCCCTGTGTCAGTCAGATACGATATCACCTGTTCTTGAGCTCTTCAAGATCGTAAGGCGTGTCCTGATACACGTAATAGTTGAGCCAGTTGGAGAAAAGAAGGCTGGCGTGCGCCCTCCACCTGAACATGATCTCACCTTCCGGATCGTCATCCACGAAGTAGTTCTTCGGCACGTCTATATCCAGACCCTTTTTCACATCTCTGAAATATTCTCCGGCAAGGGTCCCCTTGTCGTACTCCTGATGTCCGAGAACGAATATCTGCCTGCCGTTTTCGATAGAGATGATATGAGGCCCCACTTCAGGCGAATCGGCAAGTATGCGCAGTTCATCCCGCGCCTCTATGTCTTTCCTCAGCACTTCCGTGTGTCTGGAGTGGGGTGCGTAAAACACCTCATCAAAACCTCTCATCAGCGGATTGTGCGGTCTCACGACCTTATGCCTGAACACGCCGAACACCTTGTTGTCCAGCAGATGCTTGTCTATGCCGTAGTGATAGTAAAGGCTTGCCTGCGCTCCCCAGCAGATGAACATGCTGCTGTATACGTGTGTCTTGGCAAACTCGAATATCTCGCAGAGTTCATTCCAGTAATCCACCTCTTCGTACGGCATCTGCTCAACAGGTGCGCCTGTCAGTATCATTCCGTCGAAATAATCGTCCTTTATCTCATCTATCGTCTTGTAAAACGAATCGAGATGCTCCTGCGATATGTGGGTGGATTCATGGGAATCCATGGTGACAAGCGTCATCTCCACCTGAAGAGGCGTGTTGGAAAGGACTCTTGCCAGCTGAGTCTCCGTCGCGATCTTCGTAGGCATCAGGTTCACTATCACTATCTTGAGCGGTCTTATATCCTGTGTAACGGCTCTGCCTCTGCTCATGGTGAATATGTTCTCACTCTGCAGAGCTTCGGCTGCCGGCAGTTCATTGGGTATAATCAAAGGCATTGTCTCAGATCTCCTCCTCACTTTAACGCCTGCTCTATATCGGCTATCAGATCTTCCGCATCTTCAAGTCCGCATGAAAATCTGATCATATCAGGCGCCACTCCCGCGGCTTCCAGCTCCTCATCCGTCATCTGACGATGTGTCGAACTTGCCGGATGCAGACAGCACGATCTTGCATCCGCCACATGAGTCTCTATGGCCGTTATCCTGAGCTTGCGCATAAACTCCTCAGCGGCCGCTCTTCCGCCCTTTACGGCAAAGCTGACCACTCCGCACGAACCGTTCGGAAGATACTTGCATGCCAGCTCGTAATCCCTGTCCTCTTCGAGTCCGCAATATTTTACCCACGTTACCTTGTCGCTGTCGCGGAGATATCTGGCAACAGCCAGACCGTTTTCCGCATGCTTTTTCATCCTTATATGGAGACTCTCGAGTCCGAGGTTCAGCAGGAATGCGTTCTGCGGCGACTGTATGGATCCGAAGTCCCTCATGAGCTGAGCCGTCGCTTTCGTTATGAACGCCCCTTCAAGTCCGAACCTTTCCGTATATGTTATGCCGTGATAGCTGTCGTCAGGCTCGCAAAGGCCCGGGAACTTCTCCGGATATTTCGTCCAGTCAAACCTGCCGGAATCCACGATACATCCTCCCACTCCCGCACCGTGTCCGTCCATGTACTTCGTCGTAGAATGGGTCACTATGTCGGCTCCGAACTCGAACGGTCTGCAGTGGACCGGCGTCGCAAACGTATTGTCCATGATGAGCGGTACCCCGTGCCTGTGGGCAGCATCGGCAAATCTTTCGATGTCCAGCACCACCAGTGCGGGATTGGCTATGGTCTCTCCGAAAACGGCCTTCGTATTAGGTCTGAACGCCGCTTCAAGCTCCTCGTCCGAAGCGTACGGCGAAACGAACGTGAACTCTATCCCCATCCTCTTCATCGTCACGGCAAAGAGATTGTACGTACCGCCGTAAAGATCCGATGATGCCACTACATGATCGCCGCATGAGGCTATGTTGAATATGGCGTAAAAATTGGCAGCCTGCCCCGAAGACGTCAGCATGGCGGCCGTACCGCCCTCCAGCTCGGCTATCTTGGCAGCCACGTGATCGTTGGTGGGATTCTGCAGTCTCGTGTAAAAATACCCCGACTCCTCCAGATCGAACAGCTTCCCCATGAACTCGCTGGTATCGTATTTAAACGTCGTGCTCTGTATGATCGGCACCTGTCTCGGCTCGCCGTTACCCGGTCTGTATCCTCCCTGAACACATTTAGTTCCTATTCCCATTTTCCATATTTCCTTTCAGAAGTTTTCATTTGATAACACATCATTTAATAATACACTATTTACCGACAGATTTCAAATATTCCTCTCTGCCCTGCATGTAAAGATCTCCTCCCATGCAGTCTATCACCACCGTAAGCGGAAGATCCTCGACGTACAGCTTTCTGACCGCTTCGGCCCCCAGATCTTCGAATGCGATAACCTCGGCTTTCTTTATATGCTTTGCCATGAGAGCCGCCGCTCCGCCTATAGCCGCGAAATACACGGCTCCGTTGCGCACGGCCGCAGCTTTCACCTCTTCGGAACGCTGTCCCTTGCCTATCATCGCCAGCTGTCCGAGATCGAGCAGCGTCGGCGCATAGGCATCCATCCTGTAGCTCGTCGTAGGTCCCGCCGAGCCTATCGGCAGCCCCGGTTTTGCCGGAGTGGGGCCGACGTAATATATGATGGAATTTTCTATATCGAAAGGAGGTTTTTCTCCTCTGCCCAGCATTTCCGTTATACGCCTGTGCGCCGCATCTCTGGCCGTGTATATCGTACCGGTAACACGTACGCAATCTCCGGCTCTGTATTCTCTCACCTTTTCCTTGTAAAACGGTTCCCTCAGTATATGTTCCATATCGTTTCCTCCGTCCTTCCTACAGGATCGCTTCCTTATGCCTGCTGACATGGCAGTTTACATTCACGGCCACGGGAAGTCCGGCGATATGCGTCGGCGCCGCGATCACTCTGACGGACAGCGCCGTGGTCCTGCCTCCGAACCCCTGAGGCCCTATGCCCAGATCGTTTATCCTGTCCAGCAGCTCCTTTTCCATAGCCGCATAATATTCATCTTCGTTGCTGCCGTCAACCGGCAACAAAAGAGCTTTCTTGGCCATGAGCGCCGCCTTGTCGAACGTGCCGCCTATGCCTACGCCGACTACGATAGGCGGACACGGGTTGGCCCCCGCCTTTTCGCATGTCTCTATCACGAAGTCCTTCACGCCGTCCTCCCCCGCCGACGGCGGCAGCATCTTTATTGCGCTCATGTTTTCCGAGCCAAACCCTTTCGGCGCCACGGTTATCTTCACCCTGTCGCCTTCAACGATCTCCGTGCTGATATACGCAGGCGTGTTGTCGCCTGTGTTCGTCCTCCTGAGAGGATCGGCGACTATGGACTTTCTCAGATATCCTTCGGTATATCCGCGTCTCACACCCTCGTTTACGGCGTCGTTCAGCGAACCTCCCACGAGATGTACATCCTGTCCTATCTCGAGAAAAACGCACGCCATGCCCGTATCCTGACACAGCGGGAAAACACCTTCTTCCGCTATGCCGATGTTCTCCTTTATGCTCTCCAGCATATCGCAGGCAACCGGCCAGCTTTCCCGCGAAAGGCTCGTGTCGATACATTTTTTCAGATCGTCGCCCAGATAGTGGTTCGCTTCGATGCACATTTCCGATATCCTGTCCCTTATAAGACTAACATCCAGCTCTCTCATTTCTTTTCTCCGTATGTTTCATCTATCTCCTTCATCGTCTTCCCCAGTATGGCGTCCACGTCCATGCCTATGACGTCCAGCATTTCCGCTTTGTGGCACTTTACGTCGTAAATACTGTAAAGACCACCGCATACCGCCTTTATATAATCGAATCCGAGGTTGTACTCTCCCACCGGACCTCCGGCCGTCGTCACGTATATGACCCGCTTCACGTTCGTAAGTCCTTTCGGTATTCCCTCTTCGGTATAGTAGAATGTCAGGCTCTGTACCGTTATCGCCTCTATGTATGCCTTTACCATGGCCGGAAAGGAAAGGTCCCAGTACGGTGCCGCCATCACCACCGTATCGGCGGCCACGAACTGTCTCGCATATCTGAACATATCATCCGAAAAGTCCTTTTTTTCGATAAGCGAATTTCTCCTGTTGAGACTTTCCAGATCGAGAGGCTTAATGCCTTCTTCACCCAGCTTTATCTCCTCGACCTCACCGTCGAGCCTTTCCAGCAGATACTCCGCCAGCTTCGCCGTCCTCGATTCCGGTCTGACACATGCATTCACAAACAATATCTTCTCCATATCTTTTCACCTCATCACTGTTGTCATCCTCTGATGCTGCATTACCATACTATTATACACTAATTCACGTGACAATCACGGCTTTTTGCAATAAAAACGCCATACGAAGATCCAGGCATGCCGCCTTTTTCTCCGTATGGCATTTACTGTCATGATATGATATTCACATTTTCACCGGATACGTGTCACCGCTGTCCGGTACAGTGGCATCCACAGCCGCCGGCCGCGTCATCATCTCCGGATGCCGCACTTTCTGCGGTGCTGTGACAGCAGCATCCCGCATCGGGGCATCCTATGCATTTTACGCCTCTTCTCTTCGCCCTCACGATATGTGTGAGAGCCGCCGCGACCAATGCCACTATTATGGCTCCTGCAACGATATTTACCATCATGCAGATACTCCTCCCTTTCCGTGAAGTGAATACTCTCTCTCAAAGTTGCTGTTGGCTCTCTTGCCTATGGCCACCACTACGGCCGCCATTACCAGAACCGCTATCAGCCCCGGTACGAATCCCGTACCGACATGGCCTTCCGTAATGAGCGTGCCTATCTGATATACCAGGAACGCTACCGTATATCCCGTGCAGAACTGGAATCCTATAGCTCCCCACAGCCACCTGGCGCTCTTCATCTCCGAGTTCATAGCTCCCAGAGCTGCGAAGCAAGGCGGTGTGAACAGGTTGAACATCAGGTAAGCCAGCGCCGATACGGTGGTAAGTCCCATGGCCAGCGCCACCTCGTTAGCTCCTCCCGTCAGTGCCAGTTCATCTGTATCGATGAAGTTGGTGATAGAGTAAACTACCGCCAGCGTACCTACTACGTTCTCCTTGGCTATGAATCCTGTGATAGCCGCCGCAGCCAGCTGCCATGTCCCGAATCCGAGAGGTATCAGCAGCACAGCGAAAGGCGACGATATGGACGCCAGTATCGATGTGTCAGCTGCATTCTCGGCAACAGGCTGGAATTGCCAGTTGAAAGTCTGCATCAGCTGTACCACGCAGTTGCACACCAGAATGATGGTGGCAGCCTTCTTTATGTATGCCTTCGCTCTTTCCATCATCGAGTAGGCAGCTCTCTTTATGCTTGGAGCCTTATATGTAGGAAGCTCCATGATGAAGAAGGATTTTCTGTACTTGTATCCCGTTATCCACTTTATTACCAGCGCTCCCAGGAATATCAGCACGATACCCGAGAAATACATGCTGACGCTCACCCATGTGGAGCCGCTGAAGAATGCTCCCGCGAAGAGAGCTATTACCGGTATCTTCGCTCCGCAAGGAATGAAAGTGGTCAGCATCGTGCTGGCTCTTCTCTCCCTTTCGTCGCGTATCGTACGGCACGCCATGATTCCCGGTATGCCGCATCCCGTACCTATTATGATAGGTATTATGGCTTTACCCGAAAGTCCCACTCTCTTGAATATCGGATCCATCACGACGCTTACACGAGCCATGTATCCGCAGTCTTCCAGTATAGCTATGAGGAAATACATCACCATTACCAATGGCAGGAATCCTACTACGGCGCCAACACCGCCTACTATACCGTCCGCCAGTATGGCCTGGAGTATAGGAGCTGCGTTTTCAAGCTGTGCTGCTACCCAGCCCTGGAACATCTCTATCCAGCCTACCAGCCAGTCGGCAATCAACGGCCCCAGCCATGACTGGGATATCCAGAACACCGCTATCATCACCGCGGCGAATATGATAATGCCCGATACCTTGTTAGTGAGGATAGCATCTATCGTATCCTGACTGTTTCTTTCCTTAGTCAGTACCTGACGTGTCTCAACCTCCCTGACGATCTTGTTCACGAAATCGAATCGCTTTCTGTCCTCAGCTTCTACCGCATTTTTATCGTGCAGATTGATGTCCGCCTGCAGATATGGTGCCTTCTGGCCGTTCCCGGCAAGCTCCACAGCTGCATTTACCACTTCCTTGAGTCCTGTCTTGCTGGACGACGTGGACACCGTCTTGATGATAGGGCAATTGAGCTTCTTTGACAGCATCTCCGTATCTATCCTGGTGTTCATCTTCTCGTTTATATCGCTCTTATTGAGCGCTACAACGACTGGGACGCCCAGCTCCAGGAGCTGAGTGGTGAAGAACAGGCTTCGACTCAGATTCGTGGCATCTACAATGTTGACTATGACGTCCGGGTTCTCATCCCGTACATACCCGCTGGTTATACTCTCCTCCGGTGTAAACGGAGACATAGAGTAAGCTCCCGGCAGGTCCACCGCGATCAGGTCTTCCGTGAAATCGTAAAACTCCTTCTTGATCGGGCTTTCCTTTTTGCCTATGGTAACCCCGGCCCAGTTACCCACTCTCTCGTTTTCTCCCGTCAGCGCATTGTACATCGTGGTCTTACCGCTGTTGGGATTGCCGGCAAAAGCAATTCTCATAAAAAGTCCTCCTACTTCTTTCTTTTGTATAGTAAATATTATTCAGGTCTGTGTTCGTCTGCGGTTATTTCAAGCTAACCTATGCCCCAAAAAAATAGTGACCGCAATCACTATTTCTTCAGCTGTTTTTTATCAGTACGGCGTCGGCTATCATATTGTCTATATTATATCTGCCGTCCTTGATGGAGACCGTGCATCCGCCCCGACGATGAGCTATGACCGTGATCGGCTCCCCGCTGTAGCATCCCAGCGAAAAGAGGAACGATCTGAGATCTTCATCATCTGTGTGTATATCTTCAACTATATATGTCTCGCCTGCGGTAGCATCGTTTATATTCATCGTATTCTCCTAAATCTTCTGTCATGAAATCCGGCGTTTGTTTTTAGGTTAGTTTCTATTCACTAACCTTGTTAGCTATAACTTACCACTGCCGCCGCCGTTTGTCAATACATTTTTATACATATATATGCAGTTTTTTAGACGCAGCCAAGCAAAAGGACGTGCCGCGTCGTGCAAAGCACTCCGGTCACGTCCTTGAATATCTTTTTATCGTCTCAAACCTCTGTAATATACGTCAGTCCTCTACTCTCATTATATTGGCTCCGAGAGCTCTGAGCTTCTCTACAAACCGTTCATAGCCACGATCGACGTGGTATATCTGCGACACCTCGGTTATGCCGTCGGCAACGAGGCCGGTAAGCACTACCGCCGCTCCCGCTCTGAGGTCCGTAGCCACCACCTGCGCGCCCTTGAGCGCCTTGCCGCCGGGGATCATAGAGCAGTTACCGCTGATCTTGATATTGGCTCCCATCCTGTTGAATTCTCCCACGTGCATGAACCTGTTCTCAAACACAGTCTCTATTACACGACTCGGCCCCTTCGCCACCGTCAGCAATGCCATGAACGGCGACTGCATATCCGTAGGAAATCCCGGATACGGCAACGTCTTTATATCCGTTGCCGTCAGTTCATTGACGTCTCCGCGAACACGCACTCCGTCATCATCCATAGTGATATCGACGCCGCACTCCTTCAGCTTGGCGATCACCGCCTTGAGATGATCGGGCACGACGTTCTTTATGAGCACGTTTCCCTTCGTCATAGCGGCTCCCACCATGAAGGTTCCCGCCTCTATCCTGTCGGGGATCACGTTATGCGACACGCCTCTGAGCGAAGTCACGCCGTCTACCTTTATGGTATCGGTGCCGGCGCCCTTTATTCTGGCCCCCATCTTATTGAGGAAGTTAGCCAAATCAACTATTTCAGGCTCCTGCGCAGCGTTCTCGAGCACCGTTGTGCCCTCGGCAAGAGCCGCCGCCATGATGATGACTTCCGTAGCGCCGACGCTCGGGAAATCGAGATATATGGTGGCGCCTCTGAGCTTATCGGCGCTGGCGTCTATTATGCCGCGCTGCAGCTTTTCTTCATCTATGACCGCCCCCAAAGCCTTAAGCCCTTTGAGATGCAGCTCCACAGGTCTCTTTCCTATGGCGCAGCCTCCGGGAAGATGTATCACAGCCCGTCCGGTCCTCAGCAGCAGCGCCCCCAGCACCAGTATCGAAGCTCTCATCATCTTCACCAGATCAAACGGTGCTTCATGCGATATGCTGCCTGCTGCGCTGATCTCCACCTTGTTTCGTCCAAGATCCTCATTCACGGTCGCGCCCAGGCTTTCCAGAAGTCTGCACATGACCTCCACATCCCTGAGAGCCGGAACGTCTCTTATCTCACATTTTTCTTCTGTCAAAAGCGTAGCCGCCATGATCGGCAGGACGGCGTTTTTCGCACCGCTTATGGTCACCTCGCCGTTCAGCGGGCCGCTCTTCTGTACCAGAAATTTTGCCACTTTTATCCTCCGTTACCCTCGCATGCTCCAAAGGTCTTTTCCCAACGCAAAAAAAGGACAATAAAAATTGTTCCTTTTTTGCCTGTTGATCATAAAATTATAAGCTCTGCAGCTCCTTAACGCACTTGCTGCATACGTTCTTGCCCTTGATCTGCTTTATGCCGTCAGAGCTGCCGCAAAATACGCATGCCGGCTGATATTTCTTGAGCATTATCGACTCACCGTCCACGTATATTTCCAGCGGATCCTTTATGTCTATATTCAATGTTCTTCTAAGCTCTATCGGTAATACGATCCTGCCCAGTTCATCAACTTTTCTTACTATTCCTGTTGCTTTCATGACTAACTCCTTTCAATCCCCCAGAGAATACCATAGCCTAATTGCCGCGGATCATCCCCGTCATTTCTTATCGGCGGCTTCCCGGACCGCCAATATGGCTCTTGCTATGGCTGTTATCACAGATATCACGCCTTGTTTATCCCTTATCGTATCGCTGATATCCGAAACCGTTCCCGATACATTTTCTATAATGCTATCGACATCTTTGCTTCTCTTTGCCGCAAGCTCAGTCATAACCTCAACATCTTTGAGTATCTCGTTAGTATGTTCCAGCGTCACCATCAGACTCTTCAAGCAGCGTATCAGATATATCACCAGTACTACTACGGCAATACATATTATGATCAGCAGCAGCATTTTCATATCGATCGTTATGCTCATAGGCAAGACCTCCCATACATACTTACTATATTATCGCATAAAATCATGACCTATTCAATATTTTTTTAGTAATCACAGATGTTTTTGCGATAACTTCCCGCTTCACCGCTCATATATCCTCATTATCTCATCGCTGTAGCGGCCGTTCGCGTCATATACCGGAAGCTCTTCCATGATCCTGAGCTCTCTGCCTCCTCCTGCCGAACAATGTACAAGAACTATGTTGGGCGTTTGTCCGCTTTTAGGCGTCACAAGCCTCATTTCCTTGGGCTCCAGACCGTGCTTCCTGCAAAAATAAAATATATCAACGAGCCTGGACGGTCTGTGTACCATGAAAAAATCGCCCCTGCCTCCCAGGATATGCGCCGCTGCCCTTATGAAATCCTCCATGTCGGCAACCGTCTCATGCCTGGCTATAAAACGGCTCTCGCTGCCCGGAGGAATTCCGCCTCCCCTGGCAAAATACGGCGGATTGCAGGTCACCACGTCTACATTCCTGCCGGCAAGCGCGCCTTCATCCAGCGTTGCCACGTCTGCCTCAATAAAGCTGATCCGCGCCTCCAGAGAATTGAGCGCGCAGCTTCGCCTCGCCAGCTCGACGGCATCACGCTGAAGCTCTATACCGATAATTTCCGCTTCATCGTTCTTATGACTCATGATGAACGGGATCACACCGTTTCCGGTTCCTAGATCGACCGCCAGCCGGAATCCGGGGCATGACCGGCAGGCGAAATCAGCCAGTATCACCGCATCTACGCCGTAGCGGAAGCCCTCGGTGTCCTGTATCAGTCTCAGGCCGCCGAATCCTATGTCTTCGATACGTTCCATTTCAACACGTCAGTCCTTCATGAGTTCCTTTATCTCCTTCAGCGTATCCTCATCGACATCGCCGAGATCGTCTTCCTTTTTGCGGCTGCCCTTCTTGCCCAGACGCTTGATTTCATGCTTATCGTAGCTGTAAAGCTCCGTGCTCAGCTTTTGCTCCGTTCCGTTTTCCTTCGAGCCCTCCTCCAGTATCAGCCGCGTCTTCACTATGTTCTCGAGTATGTTCACGTCAGTCACTATCGCTATGCCGTCCGGCGTCTTCACGCGCTCTCCCGTTGAAGGCATACCCTTCTTCATCTTGTTGTATACGTCGTTTTCAAATTTCAGACAGCACATGAGCCTTCCGCAGATACCCGATATCTTGGATGGATTGAGAGAAAGGTTCTGCACCTTGGCCATCTTTATGGAAACCGGTTCGAAATCGGACAGCCACATGCTGCAGCAGAGACCTCTTCCGCAGTTCCCGACGCCGCCCAGCATCTTCGCCTCATCTCTGACGCCGATCTGCCGCAGCTCTATACGCATCCTGAACACAGCGGCAAGATCCTTCACCAGCTCTCTGAAATCCACTCTGCCGTCGGCGGTGAAATAAAATATGACCTTGCTGTTGTCAAACGTATATTCGACGTCTATCAGCTTCATATCCAGCTTATGCGCGTCGATCTTCTCCTGACACAGCCTCAGAGCCTCTCCCTTCTTGGCGAGATTGTCCTCGTGTCTTTTTTTATCCCTATCATCAGCTATCCTGATGATATTTTTCAGAGGCGCGACGAGATCCTTTTCGCTCACCTCGGTCACATCCATTACTACTCTTCCGAATTCCAGCCCCCTAGCCGTCTCGACGATAACATTATCGCCTTTTTGCGGGTGAAGCCCGCCGGGGCTGAAATAATACAGCTTGCCTACATCCTTAAATTTAACACCTACTACGCTTGCCATCATTTATCCTCCGATTTTTATGAGCAGATCCTTTATGGCATATGAGCGTGAAACACCCTCCCTGATCTGCCTTCTGGCGGCTTCCACCGCGTATATATTGCTTATGATATCGTCACGTCTGTATCTTGATATGCCCTTTTCATCCTTTACCAGCATGTTCCGGAACACCACCTGCAGGCTGTCAAGAAAACCGGCCGCATCCTCGCTGCTCCCCGTCACCGCGTCTATTTGCTCCGCAAGCTGATAAAACGGTTTCTTTTCAAGCACCATTTCCGCTATGCCCGTCGCTCTTTCCATCATGAAATCGTACCCTTCGCTGCCGAAATGGTTTATCCTGTACTTCACGCACCTCGATCTTATCGTCTGCGCCAGACTTTCCATATTCTCAGACAGCAGTATTATCACCGAAGCCCCCGGCGGTTCCTCCAGAGTCTTCAGCAGCCTGTTCTGTGCCCTGGCAGTCATGGTATCGCTGTTCTCTATTATTACCACATGACGCTCCCCAAACGGCTTGCTTTTCAGACTGTCCTGCATGCCTGTTATGTCGGCATCCTTGACCGAGCTTCCGGACGCCTTTATGTAAATTATGTCCTCGTGATTGCCGTGATCTACCTTATCGCATATGCCGCATGCCCCGCAGCCGTCGCCGCGCCTGTCCGGACATAATATGCCTTTGACGAAGCTCTCTGCAAAACCTCTCTTATCTACGAACTCCGGGCCCTCGAATATATATGCGTGGGCGATCTTCCCGGAGCTTACCATCCTCTCGAGCCTGTTTATGAGACTGGCGTTTTCTTCGCTGTATCTGAACTTCATCTGACCACTCCCATCATCGCTCCACGAGTCTTTTTACGTGTACTCTGATCATATTTTCTATCTCTTCCACTGATCCTGAAGCATCTATTCCTATTATCCTGTCAGGAGATCGGCTTGCAAGCGCTTCATACCCTTCGTAGACGCGCCGGTAAAACTCCGCGTTTTCCATCTCTATCCTGTCCGGCTTGCGGCCGCTGATCCTGTCGCTGCCGACATCCGGCTTCACCTTCATAAAAAATGTGATGTCCGGCATATGTCCGTCCACGGCGTACTCGTTTATCCTCCCGACACATTCGCCCAGCTGTCTGCCGTATCCCTGATAGGCAACGCTCGAATCGACAAATCTGTCGCATATGACGATCTTCCCTTCCGCCACTGCCGGAGCTATCACCTCGCTTACGTGCTGTGAGCGCGATGCTGCGTACAGAAACGCTTCCGTCATATACGTCATCTCGCTGTTTGCGGGGTCGAGTATGATCCTTCTGATCTTTTCTCCTATATCAGTGCCGCCCGGCTCCCTGGTCAGCAGTACATCGAACCCTCTGTCCTCCAGGAATGCTCTGAGCCTGTCTATCTGAGTCGATTTCCCTGAGCCGTCTACTCCTTCAAAGGATATAAAAAAGCCTCTTTTCATCGTTCTTCTTCTCTTGCCTTTCTCCTGTTCTTTCTTTCCTTTCGCCTCTTTCTCTTGCTCATCTGTCTGGCAGGCTTCTCCTGCCTCTCCTGTTGATCCTGTTTATCTCTGACCTGTCTGCTGTAACGCTCTCTGAAGCTGCCGGAATCGCTGCGGCGTTCCCTGAAGCCTTTCGATTCTCGTTTCTGAGTTCCGCGCCGCGCCGGGCCCGACGCAGCTTCACGCCGCACGCTCTTGCTTTTTTCCGTGCTGCGTCTGCGGCTTTCCTCGTGATTGTCTCTGCTCTCTTCGTTCTCAGCATCTCTGCCGGCCTCTTTCATCTCACCGTTGAGATTGTTTATGAGGTACATCATCAGCACCGCGAGCGGTATGACGATGGCCAGCACGAACATGAATTCCATGAAACCCATATAGTTCTATATCCTTTTCCACTGTTTGCAACGCGCAAGCTCGTCGACGCGCGTTTCAATAATTGTTTCCTTGCAGCAAAGCTGTGTTAATCCATAACAATTATTATACCACAACTTCCCCCTCGTCTCACTTAAAATTTAGCATCAAAAAACGCGGGACGCCGCACACTGCCCGCCATATCGCCTGACGTCAGTACGGCTCTTCCCGCGCCCGTTGATTATCGACCTATATCACATCAAATTCTATTATCGTCTTGAACAGATCTCCGTCTATATATATCTCGAAGCTGCCGCCCTGCAGCTCCACGAGATTTTTCGCTATTGAAAGCCCGAGGCCGCTGCCTTCCGTATGCCTGGAGCTGTCTCCGCGCACGAACCTTTCAGTCAGCTCATCTCCGGAAATGTTCAGCTCATACTTGGATGTATTGCGGTAGGTGATTACCGCTTTACCGTCCTTTATTTCGAGCGTCTGATACACTCTGGTCCCCGGCTGTGAGTATTTGCAGATATTGTTCATCAGGTTATCGAGCACCCGCCACATGCTCTTGCCGTCGGCCATGATGCTGACGCTTTCCTCAGGCATGTTCATCACCAGCTCCAGCTGAGCCCTTTCTGCCTTTTCCTGATACTCGCCCATCACCTGATTCATCATCACAGCCGTATCGCACGGCATCAGATCCAGGCTCACATTGCCCGTGGCCGCCTTGGAAGCCTCCACCAGATCCTCCGTCAGCTTCTTCAGACGCTGCGACTGTCTGTCGAGCACCTCTATGTATTCCCGCGCCTTTTCGTTATCTATCTTCTCACGCTTCAGGAAATCCACATAATTTATTATCGAGGTTATAGGCGTTTTGATGTCATGCGAAACATTGGTGATCAGCTCTGTTTTGAACCTCTCGCTTCTCAGCCTCTCTTCAACTGCCCGGGCCATGCCGTTGCCTATATCATTCAGGTCTTCCGCATGCTCCTTCAGATCGAGAAAAAGCCCATTCGTGTCTATCTTATACCCCATATCTCCCTCAGCAAGCCGCTTTCCTCCTTCCTGCAGCCTCTTCATGCAGAGCGCCGTGTATATCACAGCGGCTGCCGTGATCACCGCACCGATGAACCAGAGCACCAGTGACGTTGCCCCGCCATACGTATACAGAGCCATCAGCACGATGATCAAATTCACTGCCGTCGCGGCAAGCACAGCAAGACCGGTCTTCCATACCAGATTCACGCGCCTGAAAACCCCAAACAGCGCCGCAAAGCCTTTGATGATCAACGCGCATACATTGTATATGAGAGTGTGACGCCACCATCTCCCAGCCTTCGCCTGCACTGCGAATATTAGTATCACCCCGGTGACGATCACGGCGGCGACGAGCGCCAGCGCGCAGACTGACATCATCAGCTCTATATGATTTATGATCGCAAATTCCGGATAATACGCAAATTCGACAGCCATCAGCGCTATAAAAAATGCTGCCGCCACGATGACGTCCATCGGCAGCCTGGCGACGAACGAACCGCGTTTTTCGTCTCTTCCTACGGCACATATCATCACCACCAGCAGCACCAGCGACACGATTACGGCTACAGCCGCCGTAACCGCCGCCACATTTCTATACTTGTATAAAAATTCATATAGATCGTATATATAGCCCACTTCATTAGGGACCCCTCCCTTCTCCATGTCGCCGAGATATACCTCTATCGTGACTGTTTTGTCGCTATAGACGGTTTCACGATATACGCCCTCCTCGTCTCCGAGCTGCGAATTTACCGCTCTTACAGTCTCGCGGCCCGTCGCTGAAGACGATTCATTATCTGCTGCTTCATTATTTACCGCCTCATCCGACGGCTCTGCGTTCCGGTAAATGACATATCCGAAATTGGCAGCTCTCTCTTCGCCGTATATTGCCGGCTGCATGTCGTCGTTCTCTTCTTCCAGATTGTAATAGGCATATTCATGCAATATACCGCCCACATGCTCGGCCACCTCGGAATATATCTCTTCCCGCACATCGCCCTCACGATCCGAATACCAGTTGTATCCGACATTGCATGCGACCACCGTACCGGCGGCAGCTGCAGCCATGATACTCACCAGCAGCAGCAGATATATGGTGAACTTGGCCGCAAAGCTTCTGCTCAGTCTTTCCATCTTCCTCTCCTCACTCTATCTTATATCCCTGTCCCCACACTACCTTTATGTGGCGCGGCTGATCCGCATCTATCTCCAGCTTTTCCCGTATATGTCTGATATGCACAGCCACCGTGCCCTCTGCGCCGAACGAGTCCTCTTCCCAGACCAATCGGTATATCTCCTTAGGCGAAAACACCTTGCCTCTGTTTTCCATCAAAAGCCTGAGTATGCCGTATTCCTTGGGCGTGAGTCTCACGGGACTGCCCATGAATCTGACCTCCTTAGCGTCGTCATCGAGCTCGATATCCCCGATCGTCAGCGCGCTCTTCTTTGCAGGCGCCGCACCCAGCTCCATGTAACGTCTGAGCTGCGACTTCACCCTGGCCAGCAGTTCAACGGGATTGAAAGGTTTCGTGACGTAATCATCCGCCCCTATGTTGAGCCCCAGCACCTTATCGGTATCCTCCCCCTTAGCGGTCAGAAAAATGACCGGGATATTCGAATCCCTGCGCATAGTGGTGAGGACCTCTATGCCGTCCTTCTCCGGCATCATTATGTCCAGCAGCACCAGGTGTATGTCGTTGTCCTTTATGATCTCCAGAGCCTCACGGCCGTTATAGGCTTCATAGAGATTGTAATCGTTTCCGGAAAGATAGATCTTAAGAGCGGCGACTATATCCTTTTCGTCATCACATATCAATATGTTGTACATCGTCTCAACCTCCACCGTTATTATGCCATGAAACGCCTTGAGAAAAAACAGTTAAAACCATTAAGAATTTCTTAACTGTACTTGGTCCGCCGCAGCACCCCGGATTCCCGCAAACGGCGCGCACCGCGCCTTATCCGTCGCCTCAGATTCGTATTGCAAAACCGCCGCCATAGGAGTAAAATGCATATTGAAAAAGCAGCAATGCGGAAAATATACAGAAAGGAAACAAATCATCATGAAAATAAAAAAGATATTCGTAGTGGGAGCCGGATTCATGGGCTCCGGTATCGTCGAAAATGCAGCCGTCAAAGGACTTGAGGTGGTATCGTATGATATCTCCGACGCTCAGCTGGAAAAGAGCAGAGCCGGCATCATCAAAAACCTGGAGAAATCAGTCGCCAAAGGCAAGATGAGCGAAGCAGATAAGGATGCCGTCATGTCACGCATATCAGGCACCACAGACATAGCAGATTGCGCCGACGCCGACATTATCATCGAGGCTGTCGCCGAAAACAAGGACATAAAAACAGAAATAATGAAAAACCTTGAAAAGCATGCCAAAGAAGACGCCGTAATCGCCAGCAACACCTCATCAATATCAATAACCGCTCTGGGCAACATGTTTAAGAATCCCGGCAGATTCGTGGGCATGCACTTCTTCAGCCCGGTACCGAAGATGCCTCTCATGGAGATCGTAGTAGGATATCAGACGAGCGACGAAGCTCTGGCCAACGCCAAAGAGCTTGGCGAGTTCATGGGCAAATCCTGTATCATCGCCCACGATGAACCAGGATTCATCGTCAACCGTATGCTCATCCCTATGCTTAACGAGGCCTGCGTGCTCGTAGAGAGAAAGGTCGGAACTATAGAGGAGATAGACGAGGGCGTAAGGCTCGGCCTGCATCACCCTATGGGCCCGCTCGAGCTCATGGACATGATCGGCATCGATGTAGAGCTGGCGGTAATGGAAGTGCTTCACGAGGAGATCGGCGATCCAAAGTACAGACCTGCCGTTTCACTCAGAAGAATGGTTGATTCGGGCTTCCTGGGAAGAAAGGCCGGCATCGGTTTCTATATATACCATGAGGACGGCACCAAGACGCCTAACACCATGCTGCTGAGATAAAATCCGCACATGTTCACAGTTTCAAAATAAATGAACCGTCACATCAGCATTGCCGCATGTGACGGTTCTTTTACTGTTAAAAGAAAAAGGAGCTGTCAAACAGCTCCTGCTTCCTAAGCGGCAACGTCCTACTTTCCCAGGCGGTCTCCCACCAAGTATCATCAGCGCTAAGGAGCTTAACTTCTGTGTTCGGTATGGGAACAGGTGTATCCTCCTTGCTATTGTCACCGCATATTTATCAATATGCTCCGACTCGCTCTCGCTCGTCGCTGTCCGTTTTATCTGCGAATCGCTTCCGCTCTTCGGATAAAAAGGCACCGCATATTTCCTTAAGTGTGTCGCGCACACTCAAAACTGAATATATACTGTCTCGAAAGCTCAAGCCTTCTGGTCAAGTGTTCGACCTATTAGTATCGGTCAGCTCAATACATTACTGCACTTACACCTCCGACCTATCAACGTGATAGTCTCTCACGGGTCTTACCCTTTCGGAAGGAGATCTTTTCTCGTGGGGGGCTTCGTACTTAGATGCTTTCAGCACTTATCCCGTCCATACGTGGCTACCCAGCTATGCCCTTGGCAGAACAACTGGTGCACCAGAGGTATGTCCATCCCGGTCCTCTCGTACTAAGAACAGCTCCACTCAAAT
>CASESB010000026.1 GCA_949290475.1 uncultured Bacillota bacterium | reverse complement strand
TGATACCGAAGCTGCTCAATTTCATGGGCGTGAATACGGGCGAGGTCATCGGAGCTCTTGAAGGCGAGATCGACAAGCTCCCGAAGGTATCGGGAAGCGCCGAGAACATGTACTCGACCAGGAGATTGCAGCAGATATTTTTGAACGCCGAGAAGAAGGCGGAGAAGATGAAGGACGAATATGTCAGCGTTGAGCACCTTTACATGGCGCTCCTCGACGAGCGCAACACGCCGTCGGCTGCCATATTCAAGAGATATGATATCAACAAGGATAAATTCCTCGATGCGCTCAACAAGGTCAGAGGGAACCAGCGAGTCACCAGTCAGAACCCGGAGGAAAATTACGACGCACTCAACAAATACGGGCGCGATCTGGTAGAGATGGCCAGAGAAGGCAAGCTGGATCCTGTCATCGGCAGAGACGGTGAGATCAGGCACACGATACAGATACTTTCCAGGAGGACGAAGAACAATCCTGTGCTCATAGGAGAGCCTGGCGTCGGCAAGACTGCTGTAGTCGAGGGCCTGGCGCAGAGGATACTCAACGGCGACGTGCCGGAAGGCCTCAAGGACAAGACGATATTCGCGCTCGATATGGGCGCGCTGATAGCGGGAGCCAAGTTCAGAGGAGAGTTTGAGGAGAGGCTCAAGGCCGTTCTCAATGAGATAGAGAAGTCAGAGGGAAGGATCATCCTTTTCATAGACGAGATCCACAACATCGTAGGCGCGGGCAAGACCGAGGGCGCTATGGACGCCGGCAATTTGCTGAAGCCTAAACTCGCCAGAGGCGAGCTGCACTGCATAGGAGCGACGACGCTCGACGAATACAGAAAATACATCGAAAAGGACGCCGCGCTGGAGAGACGTTTCCAGAAGGTGCTGGTAGATCAGCCGTCTGTGGAGGACACGATCTCCATACTCAGAGGCCTGAAGGAACGCTTTGAGATCCATCACGGGGTGAGGATCACCGACGGTGCGCTGATCGCCTGCGCGACGCTTTCCGACAGATACATAAGCGACAGATTCCTGCCGGACAAAGCCATAGACCTGATGGACGAGGCTGCGGCCAGGATAAGGACGGAGATCGACAGCATGCCGGCGGAGCTCGACGAGATATCGAGAAAGATCATGCAGCTGGAGATCGAGAAACAGGCTCTCGGCAAGGAGACGGACGCGGGCTCCAAGGCCAGACTTGCGAACCTGGAAAAGGAGCTTTCGCAGCTGAAGGACGAGAGCAACGCCATGCGCGCGCAGTGGGAAGGCGAAAAGAAGGCCATCACCGAGGTCAAGGCTGCAAAGCAGCAGATAGAGGAAGTAAAGCACCAGATGGAGGAGGCCGAGCGAAATTACGATCTCGAGAAGCTGGCGCAGCTGAAATACGGAACGCTGCCTGAGCTGGAAAAGAAGCTGGAGATAGAGAAGGAAAAAGCCGACGAGGGCAGGGAAGCAAGACTTTTGAAGGAAGAGGTCACGGAGGAAGAGATCGCCGAGGTTATCTCCGGCTGGACCGGCATACCTGTCAGCAGGCTCGTGGAAAGCGAAAGAGAAAAGCTGCTCAGACTGCCTGAGATACTTCACAAGAGAGTCATCGGACAGGAGGAGGGCGTCAAGGCCGTGGCTGAAGCCGTGCTGAGAGCGAGAGCGGGGCTCAAGGACGCCAGCAAGCCGATAGGCTCGTTCATATTCATGGGTCCTACGGGGGTCGGCAAGACCGAGCTGGCCAAAGCCCTTTCGGAAGCGCTTTTTGATACGGAAAAGAACCTCATCAGGATCGACATGTCCGAGTACATGGAAAAGCACTCGGTATCAAGGCTCGTGGGAGCGCCTCCTGGATATGTGGGATATGACGAGGGCGGACAGCTGACGGAGGCCGTCAGAAGAAAGCCTTACAGCGTCATACTCTTCGACGAGATAGAAAAGGCGCACCCGGACGTGTTCAACATCCTGCTGCAGCTGCTCGATGACGGCAGACTTACCGATAATCAGGGCAGAACCGTCGATTTCAAGAATACCATCGTCATCATGACGTCGAATATCGGCAGCAATCACCTGATAGACGGCATCAGAGAGGACGGCACCGTCGATCAGAAGGTAAAGCAGGAAGTGGAAGACGAGATGAAGAAATACTTCAGACCGGAATTCCTCAACAGGATAGACGAGATAGTGGTATTCTCGCCGCTTACCGAGGATCAGATCGTAAGGATCATCGAGCTGTCCATGAAGGATATAGAAAGACGTCTTGAGGAAAGGAATATCAGGCTGACGCTGACGGACGAAGCCAAGAAGTTCATCGCCGACGAAAGCTACGATCCGGCATATGGCGCCCGACCTGTGAAGAGATTCCTGCAGAGGAACGTGGAGACTGAGCTGGCAGGCGAGATCATCCGCGGCACCGTCAAGGACGGAGACGATGTGGAGATCGGCTGCGACGGCAGCAGGCTGACGTTCACGGCCAGATAAGACGGGCGATATGAAAGAGAAATGGGGTATTGCGATATGAATTCGCGATGATCGCGGAGCCGCACCGGGGAAAGACCGGATGCGGCTCCGCTGTTTTTGTCTGAGGCAATATGCGAGGTCATGCGCCTCCGGCAGCAAAAAAGCTGAGCCCCAGCTCAGCTTGCTTTTACCGTGATCTGTGCTGAGGCTCAGCTCAGCTTTATGTTATCAGCGCCTCTGTTTTTGATACGCTTCAGATAGAAGTTTATCAGCAGCGTATAGATATAATCGTAGAGCAGCATCATAACGATGCCGGCGATGATTAATATGGCCGTCGGATAATCCGGCAGGCTGATGCTTCCGAGCAGCAGCTCCTTGAAGGCCAGGATGCCGACGCACATGACGAGGGCGAAAAATGCCAGCTTGATGATGATCTGCAGGAGACCCTTCGGCAGCTTTTCTATGAAATATTTGAGGATCCCGTAATAGCCGAAGAAGAACCCGTAAGGGATCATTGCCAGCTTGTTCGGCACGAGTATGAGGCCGAGCAGCACTGCGGCCGCATACAGAATTATGCCGCCCCTGACTCCCGACTCCATTATCATCACGGCGACGAAGAGGGAGCTTATGGCGAACATCGTGAGCTCTATGCCGGGTACGATGGAGCCGATGAATACGAACACCAGCGTCAGCGCCAGACATATGCCGCCCAGCGCGATGGTTGACGTCTTTGTTTTCCCTTGTCGGTTATCTTTCAATTTCGGACCTCCGGGTATCATTGTTTAACGGTTCAGTTAGATGGCGTCGCAGCAGCAGTCGGCGCAGATGTAGCACTGGAGCGCCTGACAGCACATGTCGTCGTTCCTGCCGTAGCCTCTGCCGTAGGCCTGGTTCTGATACATGCCGCCCATGTTGACGATGCGGCCGTAGGCCTGACTGTATTCAACGTTGCCGGGATCCATGTCATTGGCGGTCTTCAGCTTGTTGACGGCGTCGTCATACCAGCCCTTTCTGTAGGACAGCATGCCGGAGAGGAAAAACCACTCGGCGCTCCTGTCTCTGGTGCCGTTGAGGATGGCCTCGGCTGCGGCCAGGTTGCCGGTATCTATATAACGGCGCACCGCCATGTAATCAGGCCTGGCACCGCCGCCGGAGCTGCTGTTGCTTCCGGAACCGGAGCCGCCCTTGCCGCGCATCAGTATATCGTAGGCTTCGTTTATCTCCTGGAGCTTTTCCTCGGCAAGATCAGACAACGGATTGTTCTGGTACTTGTCGGGATGGTATTTCTTGACCAGCTCCTTGTATGCTTTCTTTATTTCCGCTTCGGAAGCGTTTTCGGACACTCCCAGCACTTCATAAGGGTTCATATACATCTCCTTTGTATTTGAAATCAGATTTGTTTATCCTTCTCGACGCGTGATATTATCTCTTCCGTCTTCCTGTTTAGACCAAGATAAACCACATTATCTATTATACCTTTATTCTTCCTAATATCAAGAGAATTTACATGTTCGCTCAATACAGCCAGGTACTGATAGAGATTGAATCTCAGCTCCGGCTCTATACGCAGGCGGAATTCCTCGGGCGTTTCGGTGCCGGCGTCGTATGAGAATCTGTAAAGCAGCGGATTGTAGGTGCCGCTGGCGATGTTTTCCTCGATATCGTCCGCCGCGTCTATCAGATATATCCATTTGCCCATGTGATAGCCGATGCCTGCGAAAAGCTGACGCGGGTCGTCCGGGATGCCGAACAGGTCGGGAACTTCGCCGCCGCGGCTCTCGCTGTCGGCGCTTTGCGCGCAGCCTTCCGCATCCTGTGTGCTTTCGCCTTCCGCATATAAATGATCAAAGCCTGCGGTGAATATCAGCTCCATGATCTTTGAAAACTCTTCGGCGACCATGTCCATGTTGGCGCACCTTTCGTTTTCCAGTGCGGACAATCCGGCAAGGTGCGTTTCGAGCCCGTCGCAAAGAGCGGGATAACGACGACTCAGCTTCCTGAATATGCGTTTCAGCAGCTTCATCGTGGCCTTTGCATATACCTTGCCGTCGTCGCGGACATCGTCGGCCAGCTTGTACCAGGCGAGTATCAGCATCACGTCTCCTGCGTAGTCGACGGCGCGGTTTCTGATCACCGTTTTTTTCTGGACGAAGGGGTGAGCGACGCAATGCTCCTGGACCGGCGCGTCCGCATCATCGGAAAGCGATGCCAGCAGCACAGCGAGAAAAGCGGCATCGTAGCTCAGCGCCATCCGTGGCAGCTGGCCGTACCGCTTTCCTATGGATTTGCATATACCGCAGTAATATCCGGTATATATCTCGTATTCGCGAACCCTGAGCTCGCCCTTGTCGATCTTCACATAGCCCAGCATAGACACAGACTACCATAAAAGACCGCTGATTTCAAATAGAGAAAGTGAAGATTTGACGAATTTATCACTTCTTGACGATCCTGTAATATAGCCGCGACGTCATGACGTAGACGATGATGTAAAACACGGTGAATACCAGGAAGCAGCCCGCGGTGCTGAGGGCGAACAGCTTCAGGTTGAAAAGCCCCAGCAGGTTGAGGACCCTGTATATGAACGGGAAGTCGAAGGCTACGTGTACGCCGGCCGTTACCAGAGGCAGGAAGAAGATCAGCAGCACCTGCGAATTGATGGATTTTCTCACCTCGCGGTGGCTCATGCCTACGTTTTGCAGGATCTCGAAGCGTTTTCTGTCCTCGTAGCCCTCCGTCAGCTGCTTGTAATACATTATCAGTACCGTGGCCATGAGGAACAGCAGCCCCAGGAATATGCCGACAAAGAACAGTCCCGTGAAGTCGCTGCCGAAGCTCTCGGCCTCCAGTGTGCGGCAGGAGAGTGATGCCGTGGAGCCTTGGAATGGCGAGCCCTCCGGGGATTCGAGCGCCGCGATCTCCGCTGCGGCATTGTCACGGGCGCGGATGATGGCGTCGCGGTTGTCTTCCGGATCACCGGCCACATCGGTCAGGTAGTTGTACTGTATGTATGACGAATATTCGCCATACACCTCCTCGTTAAACCCGCACAACGCATCGAGCACAGCGTTGTCTTTAACTATGACGTATGAGCCGTTCATGACGTTGGCGGCCATATTGCTGCTGGGCATGAATTCGTCAACGGTTCCCGCCACCTGCAAATGCAGATCGAAGATGTTGATGGCTCCCGTATCCAGAGAATCATGCGGATATATCAGTACCTCGTCGGCGCCTTCGAGACTCAGATCGGTGCCCATGCACCTGTTGTAATCATCAAGCGTGACGAAGACGAAGGTGTGTATCCTGTTGTAGGCCTGGATGGCCGAAAGGCCGCCGTATGCGTCCGTATCCGTGATGAATCTGTCCTCGTCCTCTTCATAGACTGCGGATATGGAGAGATCCTCGTAGCTGACGGTATTTTTCGTCTTCAGTCCTTCTTCGGCCAGAGAGCTTTCCAGGATCTCCGTAACGTCGATGTTGAGAGGATCATCGGCCATGGAGCTGATGGTGAACTCCTCGGGATACCGCTGCTTCACGCTGTCGCCTATACCGACATATATGGAGAGGACGGCGGAGATCATGACCAGCACCATCGTCGAAAGAATACATATGTTAGCCAGTCCGACCGCATTGCGCTTCATCCTGTACATCATGGAGGAAACACCGATGAAGTGTTTCGTTTTGTAGTAGTAGCTCCTGTTTTTCTTCATCAGCTTCAGCAGGGCGATGCTGCCTGCCGTGAAAACGAGGTAGGTACCGATGATGACCAGTATCACCGCCACGAAGAACATGGCGAAGGCCGCCACCGGATTGGTGGTCGTGACGGCGATATAGTATCCGCTGCCGAGACAGATGATGCCCAGGACAGCCAGGACCCACTTTGCCTTAGGCTCGCGTTCGCCGGTATTTTCGCTGCGCAGCAGCTCCGCCGGACCGGACTTATATATCTGCCTGACGGAATTTGCCAGTATCAGCAGGAAGATGAGCCCGAACAGCCCCAGAGCTTTGAATATGGCGGTCCAGGATACGTAGAACCCGATCGGCAGCGCTCCGCCGAGAGCCTTGGCCAGCAGCAGATACATGAGCTTGTCGAGCAGGGTGCCGGCCAGGATGCCGGCTGCCATTACCAGCACATACGTGAAGAACGTTTCCATTAGCACGATCCTGGCTATATGGCGTTTTTCCATGCCCAGTATGTTGTAGAGACCGAATTCGCTCTTCCTGCGCTTCAGCAGGAAGCTGTTGATGTAAAACAGGAAGATAAAGGCGAATATCGATACGATGATCTGTCCGAAGCCCATGTACGACTGGATTATGTTGCCGCCCCACATATCCGGCAGGTTTTCGTTCGTAGCCAGAGAGCATATTATGTAATAGATGGAGATGGTCATGATGCACGACATCATGTAGGGCAGATACGTTCTGCGCCCCCTCCTGATGTTCGTGAAGGCCATGCCTGAATAGATCCTACTCATGTATACCACCGCCTGTCGTCATGGTAGTAAGGGTGTCGGATATGCGCTGGAACATCTCTTCCGATGTGGCGTTGCCCCTGTACATCTGATGAAAAACGGCGCCGTCGCTGATGAAAAGCACGCGCCCCGCATGGCTCGCAGCCTTGACGGAATGAGTGACCATCAGGATCGTCTGACCGTCCTCGTTGATATCGCCGAAAAGCCTCAGCAGATCGTCCGCAGAGCGTGAATCGAGGGCTCCTGTCGGCTCATCGGCCAGGATGAGCTGCGGATCGGTTATCAGCGCGCGGGCGATGGCGGCCCTCTGCTTCTGTCCTCCGGAAACCTCGTAAGGATATTTGTACAGCAGATCCTTTATCCCCAGCTTTGAGGCCAGCGGCTTCAGTTTTTTGTTCATCTCCTGATACTTTTTCCCCGACAGCACCAGCGGCAGGAAGATGTTGTCCTTTAAGTTGAACGTATCCAGCAGGTTGAAATCCTGGAACACGAATCCCAGATTGGTTCTCCTGAATGATGATATCTCCTTTTCGCTGATGGCCGCGATGTCTCTGCCGTTCAGCAGCACCTGACCCTTCGTGGGTCTGTCTATCGCTGCCAGGATATTGAGCAGCGTCGTTTTGCCTGAGCCTGACTCGCCCATGATGGCGATGTATTCGCCCTTTTCTACGGAAAAGTTCACGTTCCGCAGCGCTGTCACGCTGTTGCCGCCGAACCGCGACGTATACACCTTCTGCAGGCTTTTTACTTCCAGTAAAGTACTCATTCGCAATACCTCCTTAAATCTCTTATGCTTTAAGGATAAGGCATAATAAAAGACGCTGCCATCTATCTGTCTTACAATGGCGGCGTCTAACCTTTCATTTTTGTAAGCTTGCAGAGCTATTCGGCCTGCAGATCTGCGGTGGAGAGATCGAGATATACGGTCGTGCCGACGCCCACCTTGGATTCTATCCTCATCGTGTGATGGAGGCGGTCGAGGATCTCGCGGCAGAGATAAAGCCCGATGCCGCTTGATTTTCTGCCGGTGCGGCCGTTGTAGCCTGTGAAACCTTTTTCGGTGATACGGGGGATGTCCTCGGGTGCGATGCCGATGCCGGTGTCGGAGATGACGAGCGTAGCGGGCTGTTCCGCTCTGATCGATATCGTGCCCGTCTTCGTGTATTTCAGAGAATTGGAAAGTATCTGCTCCACGACGAATACGAGCCATTTTTCGTCTGTGTTGACGGAGATATCTATGGTCTCGATATCGACGCGGATCTTTTTGGCGATAAAAAGCGGTCCGTATTTCCTCACAGCCTGTGTGACGATGTCGTTCAGCTGATATTTTTTGATCACGTAGTCCGTGTAGTCGGATTCGAGCCTGACGTACGACAGCGCCATTTCCACATACTGCTCGATGTTGAAGAGCTGTACGTTGAGCGGCGAGCTCTTGGACTGATCCTGCAGCAGCATGCGCATGGCCGAGATCGGCACTTTTATCTGATGCACCCACATGGCATAGTAGTCCTGCATGTAGTTCCTGGCGGCGTTGTTTTCCATATACAGCTCGTTGAGCGCTTCGTACAGGCGTTTTATGAGCTCTTCATAGCCGCGGTCAACAGCGTTCGCAGCCAGCGGCAGAGCGGCCAGCGATACGGTGATGCTTGCGGCGGCTTCTTCGAGAGCTCTGACGCGTCTGCGAAAACGCAGGAAATCGAATACCGCATATATCGAGCCGATGACGGCGCACAGCACGGCTGCATAGAGCACCGCGTCGGCGTTAGCTTCGTAGAGATAGAGTATGATGGCGAAGATGACGGCAAACAGGCACATCAGCGACAGGCCGCGGGCCTTGCTTCTGAGATATGAACCTACAAGCCGCCGTGAAGAGATCTTGTTCATTCTATTATATAACCCATGCCTTTCCTCGTTTTGATGAGATCGTTGATGCCTATTTCAGCCAGCGATTTTCGCAGCCTGGTAACGTTGACGGTCAGAGTGTTTTCGTCTATGAAGCAGTCGGTTTCCCAGAGCTTGTTCATCAGCGTATCGCGCGATACCACCCGGCCTCTGTTTTCCATGAGCACGGTCAGTATCCTGTTTTCGTTCTTTGAAAGCTCCAGCGTCTGCTCGCCGCGGGAAACCGTGGAGGCGGAGCTGTTGAGCACGATGTCGCCGCAGGTGTATATGGCGCTTTGAGCCATGGTGAAGTCATATGTCCTGCGCAGCAGAGCCTGTATCTTAGCCAGCAGCATGTCATTGTCGAAGGGCTTGGCGACAAAATCGTCGGCCCCCATGTTTATCGCCATGACGATGTTCATGTTGTCTCCGGCCGAGGAGATGAACATGATGGGAACATTGGACAGCTTTCTGATCTCGCTGCACCAGTGATAGCCGTTGAAGAACGGCAGCGATATATCCATGAGCACCAGCTGTGGATCGCAGCGCAGGAAAACGCCCGTAACATCCCGGAAGTCCTCGCAGATAACGGCCTCGAAACCCCAGCTTTCCAGCAGTCTGCCTATGGCGGCCGCTATGATCTCGTCGTCCTCGACGATGAAGATCCTGTACATCCGTGCGCCTCCTTTCAGCCTCGCGCCGGCTGCGGCTCATGTGCGAGCAGCCTTCTGTAAAGCTCAAAGCCGCTCAGCAGTACGCTTTCGTCGAAGTCGAAGTTGACGCTGTGAAGCGAGATGCCGGTGCCGGTCCCCAGCAGGAAAAAGACGGCCGGGGCATACAGGCCGTAAAACGAAAAGTCCTCTGAGATCATCAGCGGGTCAGCCAGCTCGCGGTAGCCGCCGGGCAGAGATTCGAGGATCGGCGTCACTTCGCGGTAAAGCGTCTCGTCGTTTATGACGGGCGGATAGCCGTCACTGTTGGAAAAATCCGTGTCGCAGCCGTATTCGGCAGCTTCTTCGGCCAGCGTGTTTTTGAGTATGTCTATCAGCATGCGGAAGTTTTCCTCGCTGAAGGCTCTCACCGTGCCGAGAAGATGAGTGTAGTCGGAAACGATGTTTCTGGCGTAACCGCTCGTCATCTTGCCGATGTGGATGATGGTCTTGTCCTCAGGCCTTCGCTGCGGCGCCGCCGGGATATCGCCCACACCGTCTGCGAAGCGCGGAACTGCGCCTGTGAGGCGGGCGTGTCTGGCGTAGACCTTTTTCACGTAATCAGAGCCGATGTACAGCGCGTCCAGACCCTCATAGGGAGCTGTGCCGTGAGCAGCCCTGCCGTAGATATCGATATTGATCTCGGCGGATTTCGGCATCAGTGCGCCCGGCCTCGATACGATCGCGCCTGCCTCCGCGAACGGCCACATGTGGATGCCGAAGATGCGCGTGACATTGTAACGCTCGAGGATGCCGCTTTTGCAGATCTCTTCGGCTCCGCCCAGAGTCTCCTCGGCAGGCTGGAATATGAGCAGCACGTTGCACGCCGTATCGCTGACGGTGTTCACGTACTGGCCGAGCGTCAGCACCATCGCCATGTGCCCGTCGTGACCGCAGGCATGCATTTTGCCGTCGTGAGTCGAGCGGTAATCACAGCTGTTCACCTCCTGGATCGGCAGTCCGTCCATATCGGCTCTGAACGCGTACGTCTCCTCTTTTCCTTTGTCAAAATACGCGCAGATCCCCGATCCGCACATGAACGTCAGACTGCAGTCGAGCTCTTCGAGCACGGACAGCAGATAACGCTTCGTCTCCGGCAGCTCGCGGTCGAGCTCCGGGATCATGTGCAGCCTGCGCCTGTGTATCTTAAGTAATTCTCCGTAATCTGTCATGTTATCTCTCACCTTCATCTGAATTTCAAGGATATGATACCACAGGCGGCCCTGCATGGCAATGTGCGCCGGTCCGGCAAAAACATATACTATCGTCGGCAAATGCTATATAATATACGGGAAGGAAGGATACAGAGATGGCAGAGAGAGGAAAAAACGCACTGCGCATCCTGCATGACGCCGGTCACGAGGCATATCTCGTGGGCGGCTGCGTGCGCGACATGCTGCTGCGGGATATGGCCGGCGGTTCGGCGGGCCGGGAGGGGACAGAGGATATAGACGTGACGACGAGCGCCGCGCCGGAAGAGGTGAAGCTGGCGTTCTCGGGCATGCGGATCATAGATACGGGGATCAGGCACGGAACGGTGACGGTGATGTTTCCCGAAGACGACCGCCTCCTTCCCGTGGAGATAACGACATACAGGACGGAACAGGGTTATGCGGACGGCAGACATCCCGACAGCGTAGCGTTCACAAGATCTCTTGAAGAGGATCTGAAGCGCAGGGATTTCACGATGAACGCCATCGCCATGGATGAAAACGGTGAGATCGTCGATCCGTTCGGCGGCAGAGAAGACGTGTGTGACGGCGTCATCAGAGCCGTGGGCGATCCGGATGTGCGCTTTTCCGAGGACGGGCTGCGCATCATGAGAGCCATGAGATTTGCGGCCGTGCTGGGATTTGACATAGAGGAGAATACGGAGCAGGCCATGCTGCGGAACAGGCGCATGCTGGAAAGAATATCGGCGGAGAGAGTATTTGCCGAGTTCAAAAAGCTGGTGGCGGGCAGATATGCCGGCGACGTCGTGCGCAGATATACGGAGGTGCTGGGCGCGGTATTCCCGGAGCTTCTGGCGATGAAGGGCTTTGAGCAGCATAACGAGTACCACAGGTACGACGTGCTTGAGCACTGCGTGCGGGCGATGGAGGCCGTCAGAACGACGCCGGAGAACAATACGTATATGAGGATGGCGGCGCTCTTCCACGATGTGGGCAAGCCGCTCACATATTCGCAGGAGGACTGCGGCAGAGGGCATTTTTACGGTCATGCCTCCAGGGGCGCGGAGGTCATGGAGAAGATCATGGAGCGCATGAAAGCCGACAGATGGCTTACGGACAGGATGGTGAGCCTGGTCCGTCATCACGATCTTATCTTTGAAAAGGACGAAAGGCTGCTAAAGCGCTGGATGCGCCGCTTTACGCCGGAGGGACTGTCTGAGATACTGGAGATAAAGCTGGCCGATAATATCGCTACCGGCAACATGAGCGAGGAGCTGGGCGATAAATTCCGTGAGATCAGAGAGATGATAGAGGATATACTGCGGCAGGAAGACTGCTTTTCGCTGAAGGATCTGGCGGTGGACGGGAAGGACGTCATGGCTGCGGGAGTGAGCCGCGGCCCCGAGGTCGGAAGGATTCTGGATGAGCTGCTGGATGACGTCATAGACGGACGCGTCGACAATGAAAGGAAAACGCTGCTGGCGCAGATAGAAAAGAAGCGCAGCCTGTGATCAGGCTGCGCTCTGCGCTCATATGCGTCTATATACCTATTTTCAGGAGCTCTATGAACTGCTTGGCTGTTCTCGGGCTCCTGCCGTTTTTCCTGATGGCGTGCGCCTCAGCTCGTCTGCACAGCTCTGCATCGTCCATCTTCACTCCGTATTCCTTAGCCAGGGATCTGACGATATTCAGATATTCCTCCTTATCAGGCTTCTGGAAGGTAATGGTGAGCCCGAACCTGGCCGAGAGGCTCATCGTTTCCTGCATGGTGTCGTTGACGTGCAGCTCGTCGCCGACGCGGTCAGCGAACGATTCCTTGACGAGGTGACGCCTGTTGCTGGTGGCAAATATCACCACGTTGTCGCCGCAGCCCGAAATGCTGCCCTCAAGCGTGGCCTTGAGCGCCGAGAAATTGTCGTCGTTTCCGGTGAAGCTCAGATCGTCTATAAACAATATGAATCTGAGGGGATTTGACGAAAGCTCCTCCATCAGCTTTGGGATCTGATAGAGCTGAGTTTTTTTCACCTCGATGAGACGCAGTCCCTGCGGAGCCAGCGCCGCTGCCGCTGCCTTGATGGTAGAGCTCTTGCCCGTGCCGGCGTCGCCGTAGAGCAGCATGTTGCTGGCGCCTTCGCCCTTTACGAAGGCCTCGGTGTTTTTCATTATCAGGCCTCTTTCGCGCTCATAACCGTAAAGCTCGTCGAGCGGCTGATAATCAGGGTGAGTAACGGGAACGATCTCGCCGTCCTCAAGCCTGAAGAAGCTGTATTTGGCGAAGATGCCGTAGCCGGTCTGCCTGATGCCGGCCAGCTTTTCCATGAAATCATATCGTATATCGGAGGCTCTCACGCTCCAGTCCGGCAGGAAACCGTCGTAGCTGATCGTTTCGCGTATATCTTGGGATCTCAGCGAAGCGATTCTCTGCAGTACCGACAGCTCGTTATCCACGGCCTCCTCCATCTCGCCGGCCATCTCGCGTCCGGCAGCCCGTCCCTTTACATAGAAGTTATCGTCCTGCAGCACCAGAGCTTTGATGTAGTCCGTGAGGCAGGCGGTTTTTCGGTAGAGCTTGCTGACGAAGCTGCTGTAACGCTTTATGGAAAGCTCGGTGTCCTTGTCCGTCAGGGCATCGAGCAGCAGTCTCAGCTCCGCTATGGCCGGATCGTCCGTGATATCGCGGAATACGGTGAGCGAATCTATTTCAGCCTTGAGGCTGTTCAGGCTTTTCTTCATAGCTGTTCTCCTTTGAGCATAAATATTTTGAGCGTAAATATTGTTGTTTTGAAACTCACCATTCATTATACTATATATTGCAGGAAATAGATACATTCGCGGAGGATGAAATGAGGATAAACAAGTATATAGCCGATGCGGGGATATGCAGCAGGCGCAAGGCCGATGAGCTGATAGCGAACGGCAATGTGAAGATAAACGGTGTCGTTGTGGATGTGATGGGCGTGGATGTGGCTGAAGGCGACGTGGTCGAGGTCAACGGGCGTGTCATCAGCGGCGATCACAGCAAGGTGTACGTGGCAGTCAACAAGCCGCTGGGAGTCATAACGTCGATGGAGGATGACCGTGACAGGGCGACGGTGGCCGACATAGTGGCCGATATTCCGGAACGCCTTTTCCCAGTAGGCAGGCTCGATTACAATACGACCGGGCTTTTGCTGATGACGAACGACGGGCAGCTGACGTATACGCTGACGCATCCGAAGCACGAGGTCTTCAAGACGTACGAGGCCAGGGTGGAGGGCGTGATTTCCGATGCGCGCCTGAGGAAGCTGCGTAATGGTGTCGATATAGGCGGCTTCGTCACTTCGCCGGCCAGGGTGAGGCTGATAAAGCAGATGCCGCGGTATGCCGTCGTGGAGATCAGCATAAGGGAAGGAAAGAACCGACAGGTGAGAAAGATGTTCGCTGCCGTAGGAAACAGGGTACAGGCGCTTAAACGCACGAGGATCGGCGAAATACGTCTTGGCCGCCTGAAGGAGGGTCACTACAGGAAGCTGACGAAGGAAGAGATCGAATATCTTAAAAATTTGTAGAGCCGTGCCGACGCTGCAATTCGCGGCTTTCACGCGTCAGCGGGTATTTGAACAGAGCGATGCAGGCAATGATCAGGAATATCATCGGCAGTATCGTAGCTGAGTTTTCTATCCATTCCATAGCTGAGGCTGTCTGCACTGAGGCATCACCGTCAAAACCGGCAGCCTGAAGGATCGCGCCGAGTATCTGGCCGCCGATGCCGACGGCGACGGCCTCCACGAGTCCCTGAAACGACAGGATCATGGCTTCGCGTTTCTTGCCGGTGACTGCGGTGTCGTAGTCGCACATGTCGTAGTATATGGCCGGCATCATCTGCCAGTATATGGCGGTGCAGATCATGAGGAACACCACGTATATGAACGTGCCGGCGAGACTCTCGATGCCGACGAGCTTGACGGCGATCATGCCGACGATACCGGCAGCGTAGCACAGGATCAGAGCTATACGCTTGTCGAATATCATGGAAAGCTTGCTGACTACAGGCAGCATGACGAGGCCGAGCAGCGAACGTGCGACAAGGAAGGCGGATGACTGCGTCGCCGAGAGCTCCAGATTGAAGGTGAAATAGTACATGACGTTTGAGGTCAGTATGGAGTATGCTATGAGCGACGAAAGGCTCGCAGCTATCAGGTATTTCATCGGTCGCAGGCGGGCTACGGAAATGTATTCCCCGAATATGTGTATGAGATTGAAGTCCATTTCGGGCTTTTTTTCGTTTGGGACGCACGGCAGGTCGCGATTTTTCGATACTATCACCGTTATGACGATCGTGACTGTCGTCAGGATGCCGAGCAGCGCTCCGGTAACGGACCAGGCGCGCGAATCGCTCAGTCCGTGAGAGACGAGCAGATCGACGAATGCCGTCGGCAGAACCATGCAGACAGCGTTGCCGATCATGTTGAAAAACGAGGCGAACGATCTGATGGATGTCCTTTCGTCATATGTGGAGGCGTAGTCGGTGCCCAGAGCGCAGTACGGCGTGAAGAAACCGGTAAAGCTCGTCCAGAACAGCACCGTCATGATGCCGTAATACATCGACTTGGCTGTAGTGCTGAGCGGCACGTCCGTAAACAAAAGGAACATGGTGATACCGAGAAATATGGAAAATACAAATATCACAGGTCTGCGCCTGCCGAATCTTGTGGAAACATTATCGGATATATAGCCCATGATGGGATTGAAGACAGCGTTCCACACGGAGCCTACTGCGACTATGGCACCGGCTGTAGCCGGTGGTATATGGGCGATGGTGGTAAGGAAGAAGAGCAGGAAGGTTCCTGCCAGACCGTATGAAACGGCATCACCGAGCGAGGCGATGCCGTAACCGAGCTTTTCTCTGAATGTTGCTGCTTTCATCTTGTTCTCCTGAAATATCCCTTAAGGCTCTTTTGCTGCCTGAATATCGTTTTTTACGGAAGACATTATATCACACATTGCCCGCAGCGGAGAAATAAAATTGCGGGCAGGAGAGGGAGCGTCGGCCTAAGTACTTACTTTAGAATAGTATATTGTTAAAATGACAGAAAGTTCTCAAAAGGCATAAGATTTAGCAACTAAAGTATTTTATAGCCTGAAAGCGACAGTTATAATGAAATAAAGCTATTGATGCGGTATTTATATGCCGCAACTATGTCATTATCATTACTTTTTCAGGAGGTGTATTATGGAAGGTAATACTTTGAACCAACCTATCAAGAAGATTTCTTTCGCTAAAAAGGTAGGCTATTCGATAGGTGGAGCGACAGATACGCTGGCATACGATTTCGTGGCCGCGTTCCTGCTGTTCTTCCTGACCAATTACACAGGCGTAAGCCCTGCATGGGCGGGAACCATCCTTACTCTGGGAGTAGTGTGGAACATGATTTCCGACCCTATCGTAGGCAACCTGTCAGACAGGACGAGGACTAAGTTCGGCAAGAAGAGAACATGGCTGCTGATAGCTATCATACCGCTGTTTGCGACTTATTTGCTGCTGTTCACCAGCTTTGATTTCTCGACCTCGACAGCTAATGTCTACTTCCTCGTTATGACGCTGCTGTTCTGGACGTCCTACAGCTGCTTCAGTATCCCTTACTATGCTATGGGAGCTTCCATGACGGGAGACAACGATGAGAGAACTAAGCTGAGAATGCTGGCGCAGATCGTTCAGTACGTGGGCGTATTCTTCTCGACTGTAGCGCCGCCGATGTTCGTTTCCTTCTTCATGAACGCCGGCTGCACCGAGGGCGCCGCATGGCACTACACGGCATGGCTGGAGGGCTGCCTGTGCGTAGGTACTCTCATAGTCGTATTCCTTTCCACGAAGGGCGTTGAGATCGACTTTGAGGAGGAAAAGGAAGAAAACAAGACGAGCTTCTTCAAGGACGCCGCCGATGTGCTGAGGATAAAGTCATATCTGCTGGCGACGCTTTCATCGCTGATGTTCAGGATCGGCTACTGCCTGTTCCTCACGACGATGACGTTCTTCATGCTGTACGTTGTAGCCCTTTCCGAGATGCAGATGACGGCCTGCACGTCCATCATCTCCTTCGGAGGCATCATCGTCATAGCCATACTGATGAAGATAATAGAGAAGTTCGACAAGTCGAAGGTATACATCATTCTCGTGCTGTTCTCGGGAATAATCATGATATTCTTCAACTTCATCGACATCAACTCGATCGGAATGGCGGCTCTGTTCTGCGTATTCTACGTAATCGGATCATCGGCCTACTGGTCGATCAATATCCCGCTCATGTATGACTCCATCGAGGTCGATGAGTTCCAGAGCGGAAAGAGAAGAGAGGGTACGATGATGTCCATCTATCTCTTCTGCCAGAAGGGCGGATACGCCATAGCCGCATCGGTAATAGGAAACGTGCTGGCCAGCACCGGTTACGACGAGACGCTGGGAGCCAACAACCCTGAGAACGTACTTGACGCTATCCAGACTATGACCTGCGGAGCAGCCGGATTCTTCTTCGTGCTGAGCGCTTTGGTTATCGTCTTCTATCCTCTGAAGAAGGGCGTTTACCAGAAGCTTTACGCACAGCTGGAAAACAAGCGTGCCGGAAGAGAATACAATACGGAAGGCTTTGAGAAGGTTCTCAATAAGAAGTACAGATAGACATAAAGACGTATCTATAAGACAGACTGCAGACAGACTGTCACGTTACGGAGGTCAGACAGATGAATGACATTCTTTATATAAACGGTCAGATCTATACGATGGACGGCCGTAAGAGCTGGGCCGAGGCTGTGGCTGTCAAGGACGGCAGAATAACCTTTGTCGGCAGCAACGAACAGGCAAAAGACATAGCGGCCCGAGAAACCGTTGACCTCGGAGGCAAGATGATGCTGCCGGGATTCATAGAGGCTCACGCTCACGTAACATGGGGCGCGATAGACAGCCTTTTCAAGGTGGCGCTCTTCGGGGCTGACGATACGAGCTACTACACGAAGAAAATCAGCGAATTCGTGAAGGCTCACCCTGAGCTGCCTGTATATGAAGGCGTGGGCTGGGAAAATCCGTTCTTTGGCAAAGAAGGCCCGTCGAGAAAGATACTGGATGAGATATGCAGCGACAAGCCGATGCTCATGTGGTCGCACGACAAGCACTCGCTCTGGGTAAACACATATACGCTCGAGATGTGCGGCGTGACTAAGGAGACGACCGTGCCTCCGGGCAATATAATCGAAAGAGAGCCGGATGGTACGCCGAGCGGGACGCTGCGTGAGTTTGCGGCCATGGCGCTCGTGGATCACGTGCAGGCCACGTTTGAAAAGAAGCATTACAAGGAGGCTATCAGCTGGGTACAGAAGGAATTCGCCAAGTACGGTGTGACGACGATCATGGATCCGCTTCTCGATCCGGAGGAGGATGCCATCGCAGCCATAAAGGAGCTCAATGAGGAGGGCGCGCTCATATGCAAGATGCGCGGAGCCTTCAAGAGCTCGGAGACGGATTCCTACAAGCACATAGACGACTTTCCTAGGATCAGGGACGAGGTAGATTCTCACATGTTCAAGATCCCGCAGGTGAAGATATTCGCCGACGGAGTTGTAGAAGGCAAGACCGCATATCTCAAGGAACCGTATGATGGAGAAGCTGAGTATACGGGCGATCCTATATGGGAGCCTGATGCGCTCAATGAGTTCTGCAAGAGGGTGGACGAGCTGGGCTTTGACATCCACGTTCATTCCATCGGTGATGCGGCTACGGCGATGACGCTTGATGCTTTGGACGTCATGAGAGCCAACGCTCCGGACAGGGAGAGAAGACCTGTTATCACACACCTGCAGATAGTAGATCCGGCCGATTATCCGCGCCTTGTCGACCACAAGGTGGCGGCGGTCACGAATCCTTACTGGCATTTCAAGTACAGGGGATTCTTTGAGGACATCGAGGTGCCGTACCTCGGCGAGAGGGCATACCGCGAATATCCGATGAAGAGCATGGCCGATGCCGGCATAATCCTGGGAGGCGCCAGCGATTACAATGTGACGCCTGAGCCTGCACCACTGAGGGGTATACAGATAGGAGTGACAAGAGTAGGCATCGGAGAGGATCCGAACGATCCCGAGCTGATACTTGCGCCTGAGGAGAGGATGACGGCTGAAGACATGGCTGAGATATTCACGATGGGCAACGCCTATGCTCTCGGCATGGAGGACATAACGGGTTCTATCGAGGTGGGCAAGTGCGCCGATATGGTGATACTGGAAAAGAACATCTTCGACGTTCCGCCGCAGGATATTCTGGGTGTCAAGGTCGTACAGACAATTTCCGAGGGAAAGGTCATATACGAAGGCTGAATGGGGGCATAATGCTTAGAGAGAGGAGCCTGCGCCGTATGGTGCGGCTCTTCTTTTGTTAAAAGCGCGGTAGAGCAGGCGAATATTAGCAAGCCGGCAACGTTCTTAGGACAGCGTTACATGCATTAGCCGTAATCGTTTAACGCTATTTTTGCCCCATGGTCCTGATCTGTTGCAGAGGCAACATTTTTCTGATATCATCAGGTGCATAATAGAGCTGAAAGGTATTATCCCGGCAAAGGAGGGAATCACAATGAACAAACCGAAGATATCGATAACGCTGGTGGATCGCAAGGGGGATCATCCGTGTCACCGCGGCCATGAGATCGGCGACAGCTACGATTTTGATACGCAGCGAGGTCAGCTGTGCCCCATGGCCATGCATGTAGCGTTTCCGTATATAGACATACTGAGATACGGAGGACAGCTGCCGAAGGGTACAAGTGAAGAGTTCAGATTTTGCTGCCCCGATGCGGATGTGATCAATATTTTTGAGCTTAAGGTCGAAAAACAGAGCCGGTAAAAGCCGTACAGCAAAGCGTTCATTTGTCGCCTGATCGGAGCGCAGACGGTGCGTAATGCAAATAAGGAGAGGCTTTATCATTTTTTCATTGCATATCTGATGTTTTTTTGATATATTATATGAGTGTCTTGCGGATATGCGCATGATGAAGCACGGAGGATTGACCGAGTGGCTAAGGAGCTCGCCTGGAAAGCGAGTAAGGTGTAACAGCCCCGCGGGTTCGAGTCCCGTGTCCTCCGCCATTGAACAGAAAAGCACGCCATCAGGCGTGTTTTTCTGTTTAACGAAAAAAGACGGGACGAGAAGAGTCCCGTGCGCATTTTCCCGGAGAGCTTTGCGAACCGCTTGGAAAATGCGACAGCGTAGAGAGCCTGCCGCAGGCAGGCGAACGAAGGAGCGGAGCGCAAAAGCGCGAAGCGTTGTCCTCTGCCA
>CASESB010000025.1 GCA_949290475.1 uncultured Bacillota bacterium | reverse complement strand
CCTTAATTACTATTTACCGAGAACTGATGCAGCGATAACCATCTTCTGAACTTCTGAAGTACCTTCATATATTTCAGTGATCTTAGCGTCTCTCATCATTCTTTCTACTGGATAATCCTTAGTGTATCCGTAACCGCCGTGCAGCTGTACGCACTTAGTAGTAACATGCATTGCGGTCTCTGCGGCAAACAGCTTGGCCATAGCGGCATTAGGACCGTAAGCCAGGTGCTTGTCCTTCATGAACGCTGCCTTGTATACGAGAAGTCTTGCTGCCTCGATCTCCGTAGCCAGCTCAGCTACCGTGAATCTCAGAGCTTCCATCTGCGACAGCTTCATTCCGAACTGCTTTCTAGCCTTCATGTAGTCAACAGTTACGTCGAGAGCTCCCTGAGCGATACCCAGAGCCTGGGAAGCGATACCGATACGTCCGCCGTCCAGCGTCGACATGGCAACCTTGAAGCCCTGTCCTACCTCTCCCAGAAGTCTGTCCTTAGGAATCTTGCAGTTCTGGAATACGAGCTCTGTCGTCGAAGAAGCGCAGATACCCATCTTGTCCTCCGTCTTTCCGATGGAGAAGCCTTCATCTCCCTTTTCTATGATGAAAGAGCTTATTCCGTGATTGCCCTTTGACTTGTCAGTCATGGCCATAACTACGAATACGTCTGCATATCCGCCGTTGGTGATGAATACCTTGGATCCGTTGATCAGCCAGTGATCGCCCATATCCTCGGCTCTCGTCTGCTGTCCGGACGCGTCAGTACCTGCGTTTGGCTCAGTCAGACCGAACGCTCCCAGCTTCTTTCCTGAAAGCAGGTCAGGAAGATACTTTTTCTTCTGCTCTTCGTTTCCCCAATTGAATATAGGCCAGCAGCAGAGTGAAGTGTGCGCCGAACAGATAACGCCTGTTGATGCACAGACTCTTGCGAGTTCTTCTACCGTGATCGCATACGAGATGTGATCTCCGCCTGCTCCGCCGTACTCAGTCGGGAACGGCACTCCCAGAAGTCCGTATTTTGCCATTTTCTCCACAGTCTCAACAGGGAATCTGTGTTCCTTGTCGATGTCTGCTGCCAAAGGTTCAACCTCGTTTACGGCAAAATCCCTTACCATTTTCCTTACGAATTCTTGCTCCTTCGTCAGTTGAAAGTTCATGTACATGCCTCCTTAATTACTAATAACGTTTTTAATATAACCCTGCCGCGTTTTGGGCGCAGCAAGTCGTTATGTTTGTAACAATCTACAACACCATTAAACCATTTTTTATAATGTATTTCAAGTTGTTTTTTCTTTTAAATCACCATATTCGAGCCATTTCCGGCGATTTCCTTGATTTGTACTTTCTTTACCACAACTTTATCATTTTGATTAAAATGTGTGAATTTTTACATTTCTTTCAGACGTCCCGTTCTGTAAGCCTCGACCAGCTCCTTCAGCTCTTCGGCCTCCTGCCTCAACTCTTCGCCTATGTCCGTATCGCTTATGAGCATTCGCTTGCTGAGCGTCTTTACCGTCCTGATGACAGGCGTATGGAAATCCTGTGTGCCGTCCTCCTTCAGCGGGCTGTAAGGCTTATGCTCGGCCAGAGCCATGAATCTGGAGTTGAATATGAACGTATATCCGGCTATTCCGGTCTGCTTTTGATAAGCTTTTGACATTCCGCCGTCGATCACGATCAGTTTGCCCTCTCCCTTAACCGGGCTTTCGCCGTCCTTGATCTTCACCGGAACGTGGCCGTTCAGTATGATCGACTCCTTCGGATCAAGCCCGAATTCCACGAGTATCTTCTCGCATATATCGCGTCTGTTTATCAGCCTGTAATACGGCACCGTATGCTCCTTGTGAGTCTTCTTGTCCTCCACGAAGCACCTCTCGAAGGTCGTCATCTGATCCTTGCCGAAAAGCGGCGACTTGCTGCTGAGCCACAGATACCACATCAGATCTCCCGACAGTCCCGGCCGTCCGGCATCTTCAGGATCAAAATACGCCTTGCGCACCTGCTCGTCGAGATGATCCATATACGCCTTTCCGGAAGCCGTGACGCCGTTTACAGTACAGTCCTCGAAATTTCCTTCCTCGTCCATCGGTATGCAGCCGTGATACATCAGGTTGCCGTTGCATATCGTGTAAAGCGCGCCGTGGCTGAACATGAACCTGATATGCGCCTGCAGCTTCTCGCTCTGTACGAACGAAGCCTCCAGAGCATTGAGGACGTTGCGTTCATCCTCCGTCAGCGCGTACGGATCCGCCGGATCCACCGTCGGGAAGTTCGTATCACGCAGCGGGAATTCGCCGTCTCTCAGCTTGACGGTGCCCTTCTCAAAATCTATCTTGTCGAGCAGCAGCCTGTTGCCCATGCCGTATTCGGGATGCGCCTTGATCCTCTGTCCCTCGACCTTGAACTGACATATGGCGATAGCCTTGTTCATCTTTGCCGCCAGGGCGTCGTCTATCGGGTCGAATTCGTTTTCATCCAGCCGCTTAGGCCTGAAGAACTCGCACGGATCGTCGCCGTACACCTTTTCCGCCATTACCGCCAGCGGTCTCAGGTTGATGCCGTATCCTATCTCAAGCATGTCGAAATTATTGTAGCTGATGTTCATCCTCAGGACGTTGGTAATGCAGGCCCAGTTGCCCGTGGCCGCACCCATCCAGACGATATCGTGATTGCCCCACTGAAAATCAACGTCGTGGTGATCCATGAGATAATCCATTATCGTATCTGGATGCGCTCCCCTGTCCCAGATGTCGCCTATTATATGCAGCTTGTCCACGGCCAGCGAGCTTATGGTATCGGTAAACGCGATTATGAAATCCTCCGCTATCCCGCACTCGACTATCGTGGCTATGATCTGGCCGTAATAATTGCCCTTGTTCTCATCGTCGGAGTTGTGCAAAAGCTCATCTATTATATATGCGTATTCCTTCGGCAGTCTTTTTCTCACCTTCGATCGCGTGTATTTATTCGTCACCGATTTGCATATGACGACCAGCCTGAATATCGAGATCTTGCACCACTTGTCAAAATCCGGCTCGCTCTTCTTTCTCCGCTTTATCTCCGCCTCCGCATTGTATATGAGCGCCGCCAGATCGGCTCTCTCCTCACGCGTCAGCTCCGGTCCGAAAAACTCCTCCACCTTTGAACGGATCACTCCCGAAGCGCTCTTCAGCATATGTATGAAGGCCTCGTGCTCTCCGTGCAGATCGCTCAGAAAATACTCGGTTCCCTTCGGCAGCGCCAGTATGGCGCTGAGGTTAACTATTTCCTCAGTTGCCGCTTTTACGTTTGGATACTTCTTAGACAGATGTCTAAGCAAATGCCGGTCGATCATCACACATCCTCCTCGCCTTTACGTGTGCACAGCTATAAAACGCAGATCCCAAATCCCCCTGTATTTCAGCGAATCATTTGCTTTTGTTGAGGTCAGCCAGGTCATACGGCGTATCCTGATAAACATAGTAATTGAGCCAGTTTGAAAATAGCAGGCTGGCATGTGCGCGCCATCTGAACATGATCTCGTCCTCAGGATCGTCGTTTCGGAAATAATTCTTCGGCACCTCGATATCCATGCCCTTGTCCACATCGCGAAAATATTCGCCCGCCAGAGTTCCCTTGTCGTACTCCTGATGCCCCAGTACGAATATCTGTCTTCCGTTCTCCGTGGATATCACATGCGGCCCCACCTCCGGAGAGTCCGCAAGTATCCTCAGCTCCGGCCGTTCCTCTATATCCTCTCTCAGCACCTCCGTATGTCTCGAATGAGGCGCATAAAACGTCTCGTCAAAGCCGCGCATCAGCGGATTGTGCGGTCTTATCACCTTGTGCTCGAAAACTCCGAACACCTTTTTATCCACCAAATGCTTATCTATGCCGTAATGATAATAGAGGCTCGCCTGCGCTCCCCAGCATATGAACATGTTGCTGTAAACATGCGTCTTGGCGAATTCAAATATCTCACAAAGCTCGCTCCAGTAATCCACTTCCTCGTAAGGCATCTGCTCCACCGGCGCTCCCGTGAGTATCATCCCGTCAAAATAATCGTCCTTTATCTCATCTATAGTCTTGTAAAACGAATCGAGATGCTCCTGGGAGATATGCGTCGACTCATGCGAATCCATGGTCACAAGCGTCATCTCCACCTGCAGCGGCGTATTCGACAGCACTCTTGCCAGCTGCGTCTCCGTCGCGATCTTGGTAGGCATCAGATTCACTATCACTATCTTCAGAGGTCTTATATCCTGCGTGACGGCTCTGCCTCTGCTCATTGTGAAAATATTCTCACTCTGCAGGGCCTCCGCCGCCGGCAATTCGTTCGGTATGATCAGTGGCATACGTTTCAGTCTTCCTTTCTATCTCAAAGCCTGCTCTATTCTATCTCAAAGCCTGTTCTATATCGGCGATCAGATCCTCGGCATCCTCCAGTCCGCACGAGAACCTGATAAGATCCGGGCTTACGCCCGCTGCTGCCAGTTCCTCATCGCTCATCTGGCGGTGAGTGGAATTGGCCGGATGCAGACAGCACGATCGCGCGTCAGCCACATGAGTCTCTATGGCGGCGATCTTCAGCCTGCTCATGAATTCCTCAGCAGCCTTCCTGCCTCCCTTTACTCCGAAGCTGACTACTCCGCATGAGCCCTCCGGCAGGTACTTGCGTGCCAGCTCGTAGTCCTCGTCCTCCTCTAGTCCGCAGTACTTTACCCAGGCGATCTTATCGTGATCCCTGAGATATCTGGCGACGGCCAGACCGTTTTCCGCATGGCGCTTCATCCTCACGTGGAGACTTTCAAGACCCAGATTGAGCAGGAATGCGTTCTGCGGTGACTGTATCGATCCGAAATCCCTCATCAGCTGCGCCGTAGCCTTGGTGATGAACGCGCCCTCCAGGCCGAACTTTTCGGCATATATGATTCCGTGATAGCTGTCATCCGGCTCGCAGAGACCCGGGAACTTATCGGCGTGCTCCATCCAGTCGAATTTGCCTGAGTCGACTATGCAGCCGCCCACTCCCGCGCCGTGACCGTCCATGTACTTCGTCGTTGAATGCGTCACGATATCGGCTCCGAACTCAAACGGCCTGCAGTGTACAGGCGTCGCAAACGTATTGTCTATTATGAGAGGCACACCGTGTCTGTGCGCCGCATTCGCAAATTTTTCTATGTCGAGCACCACGAGCGCCGGATTGGCTATCGTCTCTCCAAACACCGCCTTCGTATTCGGTCTGAAGGCGGCCTCCAGCTCCTCGTCCGTGGCGTGCGGCGATACGAACGTGAATTCTATCCCCATGCGCTTCATGGTTACCGCGAAGAGATTGTACGTGCCGCCGTAGAGATCGGACGACGAAACTATATGGTCTCCGCAGGAGGCTATATTGAATATGGAATAAAAATTAGCCGCCTGACCCGACGATGTCAGCATAGCCGCCGTACCGCCTTCAAGAGACGCTATCTTCGCCGCCACATGATCGTTTGTCGGATTCTGCAGTCTGGTATAAAAATATCCCGACTCCTCCAGATCAAACAGCTTCCCCATGAATTCGCTCGTATCATATTTGAATGTAGTGCTCTGTATGATCGGCACCTGCCTTGGTTCTCCGTTGCCCGGCCTGTATCCGTCCTGCACACATTTAGTTCCTATTCCCATTTTCAATATTTCCTTTCAAATTTATTTTTCTTTTGCCGTGCCGCAGGTGCCACAACGGCCACCCGGCATCAAAGCGTCATTATTTTATAATACACTACTTCGCGACAGATTTCAAATATTCCTCGCGCCCCTGACGATACAGATCACCGCCCGCGCTGTCAAGCACCACCGTCAGCGGAAGCTCCTCTACATAGAGCCTCCTTACAGCCTCAGCGCCCAGCTCTTCAAAGGCGATCACCTCAGCGCTCCTTATCTGCCTGGCCATCAGCGCCGCTGCGCCGCCTATAGCCGCAAAGTATATGGCTCCGTTCCTTACGACCGCTTCACACACGCTTTCGTCTCTCTGACCCTTGCCTATCATCGCCAGCTGCCCGAGATCGAGCAGTCTCGGCGCATACGCATCCATCCTGTAGCTGGTCGTAGGACCGGCCGAGCCTATAGGCATTCCCGGCTTTGCCGGCGTAGGGCCGACATAATAGATGATAGAATTCTCTATATCAAAGGGCGGCCTTTCACCTCTGTCCAGCATCTCTACTATCCGCTTGTGCGCCGCATCTCTCGCCGTATATATCGTACCGGTTATCAGCACCCTGTCGCCCGCCCGGTACTCCTTTACTTTATCCTTGGTGAAGGGCTCCGTGAGTATGTGTTCCATAAATGCCTCCTTCCGACTACAGCACCGCTTCCTTATGTCTGCTCACGTGACAGTTGATATTGACAGCCACCGGCAGCCCCGCTATATGCGTCGGCGCCGCGATTATCTTCACGGCCAGAGCCGTCGTCCTGCCACCGAACCCCTGCGGTCCTATTCCCAGTCCGTTTATGCGTTCGAGAAGCTCACGCTCCATCGCCGCATAGTATCCGTCCGCGTTTTCTCTGTCAAAAGGTATGAGCAGAGCTTTTTTCGCCATGAGCGCAGCCCTGTCGAACGTTCCTCCTATCCCGACGCCTACTACTATCGGCGGGCATGGATTGGCTCCCGCTTCAACGCACGTCTCCACTATGAAATCCTTGACGCCCTCCTCGCCGGCCGACGGCGGCAGCATCCTGATCCTGCTCATATTCTCCGAACCGAAGCCTTTGGGCGCCACTGTTATCCTGACGCGATCGCCATCGACGATCTCAGTATTGATATACGCCGGAGTATTGTCTCCCGTATTCGTCCGGCGCAGAGGATCGGCGACTATCGACTTTCTCAGGTAACCTTCCTCATAGCCCCTTCTGACGCCTTCATTAACCGCCTCGGCAAGCGATCCTCCGGTCAGGTGTACGTCCTGCCCGATCTCGAGAAAAACGCAGGCCATCCCGGTATCCTGGCAGAGAGGGAACACGCCTTCTTCGGCAATGGCTATGTTCTCTTCGATGCTAGCCAGCATGTCGCGAGCCACCGGCCATGTTTCTTCAGCCGCCATGGCCGATATGCACTTTTTTACATCTGCTCCGAGATCGTGATTGGCCGCCACGCACATTTCGGCCACCTTGTCTCTTATGAGCGATACATCAACATTTCTCATCATCATGCTCCGTATATTTCATCCATCTCATTCCTGACCTCTTGCAGAATGTCTTCCACATCCGCTCCGATCACATCCAGCATCTCTGCCTTGTGGCAGGTAACGTCGTAAATGCTGTAAAGCCCGCCGCATACCGCCTTGATATAATCAAAGCCCAGATTGAATTCTCCCACCGGTCCTCCGGCTGTGGTAACGTATATCACCTTCTTGACGTTCGTCAGTCCCTTGGGGATGCCCTCCTCAGTATAGTAGAAGGTCAGTCCCTGAACAGTCACGGCTTCCATGTATGCCTTCACCATCGCCGGGAAAGAAAGATCCCAGTAAGGCGCAGCCATCACCACGGTATCAGCCGCTATGAACTGCTTCGCATATCTGAACATATCGTCCGAAAAATCGCCCGCTTCTACAAATGAGTTTCGCTTTGTCAGCGCCGCAAGATCGAGCGGCCTTATGTCCTCGTCTCCCAGCTTCAGCTCCTCCACGTCGCCCTCCAGCTTGTCGAGCAGGTAACGCGCAAGCTCGGCAGTTCTCGACTCAGGTCTCACACAGGCATTCACGAACAGTATCTTTTTCATTGTTTCACCTCGTCACATTATTGCTGTTATACATTTTTACCACCTACTATTATACACTATATTCCGCCGATGCAATGAGATTTTTCCTGTATTCCGCCTGTATCGACGATACGCCTTCTATTTTGTCAGCGACAAAAGAAAGCCGTCCCGCATGATAGATATCATCCGCAGGACGGTCCTTCACTTATTATCTGTATGGGTTATTTGTATGGGTGCGTTTTTTATCATCTGCAGCCATGGCATCCGCAGCCGCAGCCCGTCTCTTCATCCTGATGATGCGCTTTGGAGCAGCACCCCGAATCCGGGCAGCCTATGCATTTGACGCCTTTTTTCTTCGCTCTCACTATATACGTGACAGCCGCTGCGACCAGTATCACGATTATGGCTCCGGCAACGATATTTACCATCATGCAGAAACTCCTCCCTTTCCGTGGAGCGAATACTCCCTCTCAAAGTTGCTGTTGGCTCTCTTACCTACAGCGATTACTACGGCTGCCATCACCAGAACAGCTATCAGTCCAGGAACAAAGCCTGTTCCGACATGACCTTCCGTAACGAGCGTGCCTATCTGGTATACCAGGAACGCCACCGTGTATCCGGTGCAGAACTGGAAGCCGATCGCTCCCCACAGCCACTTGGCGCTCTTCATCTCGGAGTTCATCGCTCCCAGCGCCGCAAAGCACGGAGGCGTGAACAGATTGAACATCAGGTACGCGAGCGCCGACACGGTAGTGAGTCCCATCGTAAGCGCCACCTCGTTAGCGCCTCCCGTCAGCTCCAGCGCGTCAGTGTCGATAAAGTTCGTGATCGAATAAACTACTGCCAGCGTACCGACTACGTTTTCCTTGGCTATAAATCCGGTTATGGCTGCAGCCGCAAGCTGCCATGTTCCGAAGCCGAGCGGAATCAGAAGAACTGCGAACGGCGAGGATATCGAAGCAAGTATCGATGTATCGGCCGCATTCTCGGCAACCGGCTGGAACTGCCAGTTGAACGTCTGCATAAGCTGTACCACGCAGTTGCATACCAGGATTATCGTAGCGGCCTTCTTGATATAAGCCTTCGCTCTCTCCAGCATGGAGAAGGCAGCCCTCTTGATGCTCGGAGCTTTATACGTAGGCAGCTCCATGATGAAAAACGATTTTCTGTACTTGTATCCCGTTATCCACTTTATTATCAGCGCGCCCAGGAATATCAGCAGTATCCCGGAGAAATACATGGCTATGCTCACCCACGTGGATCCCGCAAAGAACGCTCCTGCGAACAGAGCTATAACAGGGATCTTCGCTCCGCATGGGATAAATGTCGTCAGCATGGTGCTGGCTCTTCTCTCACGCTCGTCGCGTATCGTTCGGCATGCCATGATGCCCGGTATTCCGCAGCCGGTACCGATAATGATCGGTATTATAGCTTTACCGGAAAGTCCTACTCTCTTGAAGATAGGATCCATGACCACGCTTACGCGCGCCATATATCCGCAGTCCTCGAGGATGGCGATCAGGAAATACATCACCATTACGAGCGGCAGGAATCCTACTACGGCTCCCACGCCGCCTACTATACCGTCGGCCAGTATCGCCTGAAGTATCGGCGCGGCGTTTTCAAGCTGTCCTGCAACCCATCCCTGGAACGTCTCGATCCAGCCTACGAGCCAGTCGGCGATAAGCGGCCCGAGCCACGACTGTGATATCCAGAACACAGCGACCATCACAGCTGCGAATATTACTATTCCGGCCACCTTGTTCGTCAGTATAGCGTCGATCGTGTCCTGAGAATTTCTTTCCTTCGTCAGCACCTGACGCTGTTCCACTTCTTTTACAAGCTTGCCCACGAAGCTGAAACGCTTCCTGTCCTCTGCCTCCACGGCTTTTTTATCGTGAAGATTTATTTCGGCCTGCATATACGGAGCCTGCTGTCCGCTGCCGCAAACCTCCACCGCCGCTTTCACCACGTCTCTGAGGCCGTTATTGCCCGCGGACGTGGATACCGTTTTGATAACCGGGCAGTTGAGCTTCTTCGACAACGATACCACATCTATGCGTGTATTCATTTTGTCGTTGATATCGCTCTTGTTGAGAGCCACGACCACCGGTATTCCCAGCTCCAGCAGCTGCGTGGTGAAGAACAGGCTTCTGCTGAGATTCGTCGCATCGACTATGTTGACGATGACATCCGGATGCTCATCTCTCACGTATCCGCTCGTGATGCTCTCCTCCGGTGTGAACGGCGACATCGAATATGCGCCCGGAAGATCGACAGCGATCAGCTCTTCCGTCTGATCGCAGAACTCCATTTTGATCAGGCTCTCCTTCTTGCCCACGGTAACTCCGGCCCAGTTACCCACTCTCTCGTTTTCTCCCGTCAGCGCATTGTACATCGTGGTCTTACCGCTGTTGGGATTGCCGGCAAAAGCAATTCTCATAAAAAGTCCTCCTACTTCTTTCTTT
>CASESB010000024.1 GCA_949290475.1 uncultured Bacillota bacterium | reverse complement strand
GGGTATAAGGCTCATATATTATCAACTGCCCCTCGCATAGAGCGTCTGCAGAGCCGATAGTTGTTAAAACTTCAACTTTAATCGCTGATTTTATCAACTCATTTTGTCGTATACCCCATCCCCCTTTTTAGTTTTCCCTGTAAGTTTTAAAAGCAACTTAAAACCGCTGCAACCATTGTAATTTTAACGATTGCAGCGGCTATCATCAACACATTTTGTCCTATGAGCCTGTAGCCATCCATTCGCCTGCTTCGAAAACATGCCTGCTTCGATTTGGCGATCAGAACGTATGCGTTCCGTAGGCAAAGTGATTCGAGTGCTGCAGATCGGCCAGCAGCTCTTTGTCTCCGGCAGCCGCGGCCTCATTCTCCGCTTCACCCAGGATGCCCGCCAGCCGCACAGCTTTTCTGCCGAGGTTGCGGGCGACTTCTTTGCCCTTTTCCTTATCCTTAGTCTTGCCGTATGTCGCTACCCAGCCGGCATCGAGAAAATCGTTGGCGCTGTAGAAGCTCTGCATGGTCTGCAGCGTGCTGAGCACACCGGCGCTGCCGCATGTCATGGCTGTCAGCGCGATCTTCCCCGTTCCGACCGGCATGTATGCCAGCGCGCGATCCATGATCGCCTTGCACTGCGCCGGTACGCTGTAAAAGTATACCGGCACTCCGAATATCACCACGTCAGCTGCCAAGATGCGGTCGTAAAGCCGCTTGATGAAATCGTCTCCGCAGACGCAGCTGCCGGTCTTGGCGCAGGCCCAGCAGCCTCTGCACATTTTAAAGTCCGCCGGATCGACATCGCAAACTCCGATCAGCTCTGTTTCGACCGCGTATCCTGCTGCCTGGTCGTCTGGCGCCGCGCCGTCGCCCGCGGCGGCGTCAGATGCGGTGTCGAATGCGATGCCAGATGCAGCATCAGATGCGGCATCGCATGCTGCGTCCAGCGACCTGCATCCCGCGAGCACCTCCTCCAGCAGCTGTTCCGTGTTGCGCCCCTTGCGCGGGCTGGTGTTTATCGCAAGCACCTTTATCTTCTTAATGCTCTTCATAGTCGTACCGTCTTCCCGTCCTCTTACTCAGTCGTACTGAGTATCTCGCTGTTCTTTTCTACCTGGCTTACCTTCATCCTGGACGCATCCTCCGGATCCACCTTATCGTTGAGCGCCAGTATGGTCGGCCCCAGATATACGGTGTCCAGGATCTCCCCGTCGAGAGATACCTTGCTGTATTCCGTGAAGTTCTGACCCTTGATGTAGTATTTGCCGCCGATCTCTACGATCTCGTCTATCTGTATCTTCTTGACTCCCATCTGCAGGTCCGTAGCTTCAAACGGCAGCTTGCCGCCGTATATGTAATGCTTTCCGTAGAGCATATCGTACGCCAGCGATTCGAGGTTTGTCAGATAGTTTTCTTCACCCTTATAATTCTGCTGGTACTTGTTTATCATGCCGGCGGATATCCCCAGTCTGTCCAGCACCTCCGACGTTATCTCATACGCATTGAGATCTGCGTCTTCCTTTTGCAGGCCGAAGTTGTCCCAGATGATATACTGCGTCTGGTATATGGATCCGTTCTTCATCGTATCCTCCGTCATATCCAGCGCCGGCAGATGGTCGCCGTACATGACGAGGATCACGTCTTCATCATATGTAGAGAGCGCGTCCGTAAGCTCTTCAACGAAGAGATCCATCTCATAGACCTGATTAACGTAGTATTCATATGACCAGCGCTGCTCTTCGGACTCCGCCTTCGTCACCGTGACCGCCGGATCCTCTATCAGCTGCTCCGTCGGGTATTTGCCGTGCCCCTGCACGGATATGGTGTATATGTAGTCCTGCCCCTCCGTGCTTTCCAGGGCATCTATGATCTGTTCTGTCAGTATGCCGTCCTTGGCCCAGTTCCTCGGGGTCCTCATGACGTTGCTCATGTATTCGAGGCAGGTGAAGGTGTCAAAGCCCATGTTTGAAAAGACCTTGTTCCTGCCGTAAAACGCTCCTCTGTGATTGTGTATGGCGTGCGATGAATATCCGAGCGACCTCAGCACGTTAGGCGTCGATTCGACGGTCGTTTCCCTGAGTATATTCTTATAAGGGTACTCGCCCGGCCCGAAGAACCTGGCGCTGATCCCTGTCATGACCTCAAATTCGACATTGGCCGTGCCCGCACCGACGGCAGGGACCGTCAGATAGCCGGAGGAGTACTCCTCCATCAGCCTGCGGTAATTCGGTATCGGATCCTTGGAATATTCGAGCCCTTCAACGAGCGTAGGATCCATGAAGGATTCAAGCTGCAAAAACAGGATGTTCGGCGTGTTTTCCACGTCGGCATCGTCGTCCTGCGCCGGCTCGTAAACGCCGTCCTCTCCCAGCTCGCCGTTCTTGAATATGCCCTTGATCATTTCCTCCGAGTAGCCGTCCGGCTTGCTTATGCCCTGATCCATCCACGTTACCAGGAAGCTGTACGGAACTCCGTTGTCACGGTATCCGTAAGCCAGGTTGCCGAAGAAGGTGTCCAGCACACCGGCCTTGATCGCCAGCTGGAACGCACCGAACGTACCGACCGCGATTATGGCTATCGCCGCTATGGCCTTCTTGTAATTGACCTTCTCCTTCATCTTCGGCGCCTTGCGGAAGAGGATTATGATCGCCACCACGAGCGCGACGGCAGCCGCGATGGCTATGATTATAGTCGTCATCGAAAAGTAATTGGATACTATGGAAAGCCCGTCCTCAAGGCTGCTGAGATCGAATATGGTGAAAGGAGTCATCCTGTTGGCAAGGATCACGCCGTTAGTTATGCCCAGGGCCAGCCATATGAGCGAAAGCATGCACATGGCAAATATGCGCCGGCGAAACAGCAGCGCCGGCGAAAGCACCGCCCAGATCAGCAGCACGTTGCAGAGAAACACCAGCGGGTCGTGTATGAGAAACGACATCGACCCTATGAGCGAATGTCTGGCCAGCGTTTCTATCAGCAAATTCAGGCAAAATGCCACCACGAACAGCAGCACTATATAATTTTTTAAGAATTTATCACAGAATGTCTTCAGTCTATCCATACGCTTTATCTCCCGCTATGCTCCGCCACCCTGTTGGCAACGGCGGCAAACTCGTCCATATCGAGGGTCTCCGCACGTCTGCCCGGATCTATCCCTGCTTCTGTCAGCACCTCTCCGATCTGCTCCTTGGAAAGCCCGCAGACTCCCGTCAGCGAATTATGAAGGGTTTTCCTCCTCTGTCCAAAGCCCTGCTTTATACACGAAAAGAAAACGGACTTGTCCGTCAACTCCACGGGGCTGCTGTCTCTGAGCGTCAGCTTCAATACTGCCGAATCCACCTTGGGCTGAGGCACGAATACCTCTTTTGGTACGAAGGCTATCTGTTCTACCGTACAGTAATACTGTACGGCTACGGACAGCGCGCCGTATATCTTTCCTCCCGGCGAGGCCTTTATCCTGTCGGCGACCTCCTTCTGCATCATTATGGTGATGCTTTCGGCTCTTACTCCACTTTCGAGTAGCTTCATGATGATGGGCGTCGTGATGTAATACGGCAGATTGCCCATTATCTTCACGTCTCCCGTAAAGCTGCCCTGTGCGCGCTCCTCTTCGATCAAGCCGTTTATATCGGTCTTCATTATATCCTGATTGATGATCCTGATATTGTCAAAGCCCACCAGGGTCTCCGCCAATATCGGCATCAGCTTCCTGTCTATCTCTACAGCCACCACGCGCTTCGCACGTTCGGCAGCGGCGGCAGTCAGCACGCCTATGCCGGGGCCGATCTCGATCACGAGATCCTCCGGCGCTATGTCGGCACCGTCGACGATGTCCTCGATGACGCCGGCGTCGGTTATGAAGTTCTGCCCCAGGCTCTTGGAAAGCCTGAAATCATATCTGTCCTTTATGTCGCGTATCGCGGCTGGTGAATACAGTTTCATCTGATTTCTCCGATGGCGCGCCGCAGCTCGTCTGCCGTCACGCCGAATTTGTTCAGCTTCTGCAAAAAGCTCCTGCCGTTGCCGTAGCCTATCCCCAGCGATTTTCCTACCGCCTGCCTTCTGGCCGCGGAATCCGCCTGCCCCACAAGGCCCGCCGATATCATGTCCTCCATGGTAAAGCGCTGCGCTCCGGTCTCCGTCTCCACGCTGCAGCATGCCCGCTGCAGTGCGGCTCTGATGCTGTCGGGCGACGCGTTTTCGATGCCGATATCGCCGTCCTTTTCCGCATCGCTCCTGTCGAGGAAGGCCTCCTTGGCCTTCGGGAATCGCTCCATCAGCCTCCGCCTTATCTGCCGTCCGGCATGATCCGGATCGGTGAAAACGATTATGCCCGTCTCCTCGTAAGCCTTGTCTAACAGGCTCCAGGTTCTTTCCGTTATACCATATCCATGTGTTTCTATTGTGACGGCGTCCACACTTTTTTTGATGGCTGCCGTGTCGTCGCGTCCCTCCACGACGATGATCTCCTTTATCCTCATGCTGCACCGTGCGTCTTTACGCCTTCTGCCCTTCTATTCCTCTTCTTCGCTGCTCTCGCTTTGCTCTCCGGCATCGGTTATTTCCTCAGGAAAGAGATAGAACTTTTCGCCCGGCTTTATGAGACGGAGCTGATCCCTGGCCTGCTCCTCCAGATTGTCTGGATCGTTGGCGTCCTCAAGCTCACGCTCGAGCTGCTTCTTTTCCTCCTGGAGAGTCCGCTTCTGCTCCTTCATGTCATACTGTTCCTTCTTGAGCGATATTATATTTATTACAGAAAAGGATATCAGCCCTATTATGATCATCACAACTATGGCCGTCAGCAGTCGCCGCCTGTTACGGCTCCTCCTGATGGCCATCTGTCCTCGCGATCGGCGGCCTGCAGCTTCTTTCGCCTTCTCCTCTTCCTTACGGCGTTCCGCTCTTCGCTTTTCATGCCGCTGCTGCCGCGCCTGATCCATATCTATGACCTGGCTGTTGTTCTTGAATTCTCTGCTTCTTCGTCTTTTGCTCATGTCCTGATTATACCACAGCGTATTTTTTTCTACAACGCAATCCGCTCTCCGGCAGCTGTTCCCGGAGAGCGGTATGTTATAACGATATCATCACGGCAGATAGTTGAGCGGGTTCTTCGCTGCTCCGTTGATACGGATCTCAAAGTGAAGATGAGGCCCCGTGCTCCTTCCCGTGTTTCCTGATTCAGCGATATGCATGCCCTGGAACACCTCGTCGCCCTTGCTGACAAGCACAGAGCTGTTGTGAGCGTACCTCGTCTCCACGCCGTTCTGGTGGTCGACTACTACGAGATATCCGTAAGCGCCGCTGTATCCGGCATACGTTACTATGCCTCCGTCAGCCGCCAGCACGTTGCTGCCCGGCGATGTTCCCAGGTCTACGCCCTCGTGCATCCTGCCCCATCTGGCTCCGAACTGCGACGTGATGCTGTATCCGCCGGAAAGCGGCCATATGTAATGTCCCGATCCTACCGAAGGCGGTCTTTCCTTCGTGCCGACAACGATGATCTCATCGACCGGCTTTTTCTTCACTGTCGTTACGAGCGCTTCCTCCTCGACCTGCTCGCCGTTTACGAGCGTTATCCTGGAAGTCACTTCGTTGAGGCCGTCCTCACCTTCCTGGCTTGTCTCGGAATAGCCCTCGTACATGTCGTCGTCTTCCTTCTGCTTCGATTCATACGGCACTTCCTTCTCATACGTCACCAGCTCCGTGGTCCTGACGGTAAGTATCGGCGCCGTCTGATGGATGTTTATGACGCTGCCCACCTCCAGCTTCTTCTGATCGACGTCCGGATTTTCCTCCATTATCTGTTCCTCGGTGACGCCATACAGCTTTGAAAGATCGGACAGCGTTTCTCCCGCCGCTACGCGGTGATTTATCTCCCTCTCGCCGCCGGTACACAGCGTGTCCACCATCTCTTCCTCAGAAAGCACGTCCTCGAGGTCCGTATTGCTCCTGCGGAAATCTATCTTTTCGATGATCTCCACCTTTTCTATTTCTGCGCCTTCACGGCCGCTCGAATACTTGTCCTTGATATCCTGAAGCACGGCGGCGGCCGTTTCCTTATCCTCTACGGCGCCCACCTTCTTATCGTTGATGTAGATGCCATAGGCCTTGACGTTGAGATTGCCCATGTACGAAAGCCGCTTGAGCACATCCTCGGAGGAGTCTATCTTCACATCGCCCACCGCCGATACGCGCTCGAACTCTATGTTGTCTATGACGACATCCACGTTCTTGTCCTCGGTAAGTGCGCTCTGCACGAGATCCGTGATCCTGAGCACTTCGTCCTTTTCCTTGACGAGTCCCAGCGTCTTGCCGTTATACGAATATGAATACGCCGTATAGTAGTTGAATACTCCGGCAACGCCTACGAGCAGCAGTATGAATACGGAAAACGAGGTCAGCAGTGACACCTTGTGCTTCTCGCAGAAATTCTTGAAGCGCCTCATCTTGCGTCCGAAGCTGCTGTTCTCGTATTCGTCCAACTTCTGCATCACCGTGAGCTCGACCGCTTCTCTGGCCTCCTCACGTCTCTTTTCACGATCCTCCTTCAGCTGCTGTGCAACTTCCTCGGAGGCTTCCTTTCTCTCCTGCCTGTCGGCTATTCCCAGAAGATCGCGGAGCGATATGGAAAGCGTATCCTTGATCTTCGTGTTTATCTTCATGCCTTTGACGTTGACGACGCCTCCGCCGAGCTCCGCGTCAGCTATGCTCTTCTGCTTTAGCTGTTCGCGCTCCTGTCTGGCTCTCTCCGCAGCCTCTCTCTTCTCACGTCTGTGGCGTTCCTTTTCCTCGGCTCTGTGGAGTTTTTCCTCTCTCCTTTTGCGGGCCCTCGCCAGCTTCTCCTCGCGCGCAGCTCTGGCGCGCTCTTCCTTGAGCAGCTTCTCGACCTTGGCCCGCTGAGCCTTCAGCTGTCGCTCCGCCTTCTCGCGTTCGACTCTTTCCAGCCTTTCATTTCTGTGCGCTTCAAGCAAAGCCTTCAGCTTCTCCTGCTCCTGCTGCAGCAGCTCCTGTTGCTGAGTCAGCTTCTGCTGGTGCGTTTCCGCCAGCTTTTCCGTGCTCTTTTCAGCGATCTGCGATATGGCTCCCAGCACAGCATCCTGCTGCTTCTGCGCCATCTGCAGCTCCTTTTTCGCCTCGTCCAGATCCGAGAGAATGTCCTGCGGATCGTCGGTCTCCTCGCTGAAAAATTCACGCAGCTCTTCCGGGCTTGCCTCCGCACCGGAACGGCCGCCGTCTTTTGCGGATGACGCCGCACCGGATGCAGATGCACCTGCTGACGCTTCCTGCTCGGCCAGCGCTTCGTTCTTCGCCTGTATCTCCGCCTCCATGGCCGCCAGCGCCTGCTGACGCGATATGGCCTTGGCTCGTTTCTCTGCTTCCTCCGCCTCCCGGCGCTTTCGCTCCGCTTCAGCGGCGATCAGCTCCGCGCGCTTCTGCGCCTCCAGGATCTCCTGTCTGGCTCTTTCGCGCTCCTGCTCCTTGAGCTGCTCCTCATAACGACGGCGGCGCTCCTCCTCAGCATCTCTTCTGGCCTGGTCTATTATCGCCTGCTTTGCCGACATTATCTCGTCGCTGTCCTCTATGACAGGCTCGCTCGGCGAAAGCTCCTTCTTTCCCGTCTCAGTCAGAATGTCCATATCGTCGGACTTGAGCGCTTCGACGCTCTCCCGCAGACTTCTGATGTCGTCAAATATCTTTTTGGCGCCCTCGTCCTGAGCAAACAGCTCCTCGCGGCTCATCGTTTCCCGCGTGACGCCGCCCGCATCGCTCTTCTGCTGCGGATCTACAGCCCCATCGACTTTATTTTTTCTCTTGTTATCTCTCGAAAACATTGACATTTCTCTCCTGTTTCAAGAATCCCGGTATCCTTGCATTGCGGACACCTGTATTTTATGTCCATAAAATCCATTTCAAATCCGTTATCGGTCAGCAGAAAGGCTTTCTCCATATTGAGGGAATCCAGCCTGCTCCTGATGTCGGCAACGGCACTGTCGCCGTCCACCCTGTCGGAGATGATGATCCTGGAAATCTCCCTGTTGAGATTGTGCAGTTCATCCTCTATCTCTTTTATGCGCGGCACCTTTTCATACACCTGAGCGCGGCGCTGCTCTGCCTCTTCTTCCTCTTTGCGGACAAGAGCCTCGTAGTAGCGTTTTATCTCTCCGGCGGTCGGCTCTCCGTCGCCTTTAACGCCCGCGCTCCTGCCGCCGCTCTCCTCATGCCAGCTCGTGAGGATCTTGTTCACGTAATTGATATTGGGATTGTTGATCCCCGAAGTCTTGCTGCAGGCGCTCAGCACCTTTTCCAGCGAAAAGCCCATCGTATCGAACCAGGAATCCATTATGCGCTTCTCTTCCTCCGTCGCGTTGCGCGCGAAGCCGAGCGCCTGGAACACCCGCTTATATAGATGGTTCTTCTTGTCTCTTTCACTCAGCTGTCTCTCTACCGCCTCAACGTCGCGCAGACCTTCCTCCAGCCAGCCCCTGATGACGGCGGAAACATATTTTATGTTCGTTTTCTTTCTCTTGGCGCAATAGTCGTATGCGTAGACTATCAGCTCCGGCTCGGCGTTGAATTCGTTCATGAGCGACATGATCTCCATCATCTCCGTGCCGCTGATGACCTTCCCGAGCGTCTTCTCTATCCCGGCGAACATCTCCTGCACCGAGCTGTCCGCCATCATGGCCGGCAGCGTATCCTCCTGCGAAAAAGCCTTTTTCTTCGTCCGCTCGCCGTAAAGCTGCTCACGCAGGCTTACGAACTCGATATCGTACCGGTATCTGTCGTTCGGATCTTTTTTTATCTTCCTTACCGCACCCATGCGCTCCCAGTACGTCCAGGCCTTGAGCACGTCCTCGTCATCCAGACCCAGGTGGTGTGCGATCTCTTCGTTTGTTATCTCTATATCAAGACCTGTGTACATGCGCGCGAACATGTATACCTTCACGAAATCCCCGGGCGCGGAGGCCATGTATTCGTTTATGAAAATGTTCTCCACTCTGGTGTCGAGAAGGAAAAGGTCTTTTATTTTCTCTTTTCTAAAGCTCATCTCTGTTTCCGATCACCTCCCGATCAGAATTCCGGCACATTGCCGCCGCCCATGCCGTCGACAAATTTCGTCAGCTTATCGAGCCACGTAACCTTGATAGTGCCGGTAGGGCCGCTTCTCTGCTTGGCGACGATGACCTCACATTCTCCCGGTGCATCGGTATCCTCATTGTAGTATTCGTCTCTGTAAAGGAATATCACGATATCCGCGTCCTGCTCTATGGAGCCGGATTCCCTCAGATCCGAGAGCATCGGCCTGTGGTCCGTTCTCGTCTCCGGCGCTCGCGAAAGCTGCGACAGCACCAGCACCGGACAGTCCAGCTCTCTGGCCAACAGCTTCAGGTTCCTGGATATAACGGATATCTCCTGCGTCCTGGAATCCGCACGACCCTCCGGGTTCATCAGCTGCAGATAGTCTATGACCACGAGATCGAGCCCTTCTTCGGCCTTGAGCCGCCTGCATTTGCTCTTCATCTCCATGATGCTTATGCCGGCCGTATCGTCTATATGTATATTGGCCTTTGACAGTGAATCGAGCGCGATGTTGATATCATCCCAGTCGCGCCGCTCCAGCCGTCCTGTCTTGAGGCTCTGCATCGGCACCTTGGATTCCATGGAAAGCAGTCGCTGCCCCAGCTGTTCCTTTGCCATCTCCAGACTGAAGACCATCACCGAAGCGTTTCCCTTGAGCGCGGCATTCAGCGCCAGCGACAGCGCGAAGGCCGTCTTGCCCATGGCCGGTCTGGCCGCCAGTATTATAAGATCGGACCGCTGCAACCCCGACGTCATACCGTCAAGGTATTTGAAGCCGGTGGTGACGCCCGTAAGCCCGCCGTCCATCTGCGAGGCCTTGTCTATTATCTCTATGTTCTCGAGCAGCACATCCTTGAGATGCGTATACTGCCCTTTCTGCCTGGACTGCGAGATCTCGAAAATGCCGCTCTCGGCATAATCCAGCATCTGCCCGGCGTCCATGGAGCCCTCGTAGCCCTTGCTCACTATGTCGTCAGCCGTGCTTATGAGACGTCTTATCGCCGCGTTTTCCACGACGATCCTGGCATATTCCTCCGCATTGCTCGTAGTCGGCGTTCCCGACGAGAGCGAAGCTATGTATGCCCTGCCGCCCACCATGTCGAGGCTGTTGCGTTTCTTCAGCTCCTCCGATACGGTGAGTGCGTCCACAGGGGCGCTTCTCCTGTATAGCTCCTGTATGGCGCCGAAGATCTCCTTATGATTGCTGTCATAAAAATCGTCGGCTTTAACGATCTCCATCACGTCGAGCAGCGCGTCCTTGGACAGCAGCGCCGCTCCGAGGACGGATCTTTCCGCTTCCATGCTGTGAGGAGGTATCCTTCCTTCCATATCGCCCTCCTGAAAATCAAAGGGTAACATTGACCTTGAGCGTAGCCGTGACCTCAGGGAAAAGCTTCACGGTGACCTGTGTCTCGCCCGTCTGCTTTATAGGCGCAGCCAGCTCGATCTTCTTCTTATCTATCTTCATGTTCTCCTGCTGCTGCAGGGCTTCTGCGATGTCCTTCGAGGTTATGGATCCGAAAAGCTTGCCGTTCTCTCCGCCCTTGGACTTTATCTGCACCGTCACGTTTTCCAGCGCCTTGGCCTGTTCCTTCGCAGCAGCCTTCTGCTCCTCATGCTTTTCGGCGGCGATAGCCTTCTGCTTTTCGAGGCTTCTGATGTTGCCTTCCGTAGCTTCCTTGGCCAGCCCTCTAGGCAAAAGCATGTTCCTGGCATAGCCGTCGCTTACCTTTACGACCTCTCCTGCCTTGCCCGTTCCCTTAACGTCCTTTGTAAGTATTACTATCATATTTTAACCTCCTATTGTGAAGTTTTCACGAATTCCTGTCTTTCAAGCTCTTCCCTTATCCTCGCCAGCATTTCACCCGGCGCAAGCTCGGACTGAGTGCCGGCCGTATTGAAATGACCGCCGCCGCCGAACTTTTCCATGATACGCTGCACGTTCACGTCTCCCAGAGATCTGGCGCTGACTACGGTCAGCCCCTGCTGGTTGCGTCCGGCAACGAAGCTGACCTTGATGCCCTTTATCGTCAGCAGCTCATCCGCCACCTGCGAATTCACTATCTGTGCATCCGGGATCTGCCCCGGGCACACGGACATGGCTACGCAGCCGCCGATGAATTCCGCCCCGGCGATGCACTGCGCCCTGACTCTGAAGCTCTCGGCATCTGTCTGAAAATATCTCCTGACGTTTTCCAGATCGGCTCCGGCTCTCTTGAGCCAGGCGGCGGCCTCAAAGGTCCTGACTCCCGCCTTGACCGCGAACCTGTTGGTGTCCACCATGATGCCGGCGAGCAGCGCGTCAGCCTCGAATTTGCTGAGGACTTTCTTCTCACAGGCGTACTGTACGATCTCCGTCACCAGCTCTGATGCCGATGAGGCGTATGATTCCATGTATGACAGCAGCGTATTCGGCAGAGAACCCTCCGTTCTTCTGTGGTGATCTATGATGACCGTCCTGTTTATCTTCTCCAGCAGTGCGATCGACTCCACCAGCGTCGGCCTGTGCGTATCGACAACTACCGCCAGCGCTCCCTTGTCAGCCATCGTCAGCGCCTTGTCGCTGCTGATGAACTCATACTCCTCCGTTTCTCTGGCGTCCCTTATGATATCCTCCATGGTGGAGTTGTACTCGTTCATAACGATGAACGCTTCCTTGCCGATGGATTTCGCTATCCTGTATATGCCCAGCGCCGAGCCGAAGCAGTCCATATCGGGATTGGCGTGCCCCATTATGAATATCCTCGTGGACTGGGTCATCAGCAGCTTGATAGCGTGGGCGATGATCCTGGATTTTCCTTTATAGCCCTTTTCTACGCTCTGCGTCTTGCCGCCGTAGTATTCAAAGTTCTTGACGTTCCTGACCACTGCCTGGTCGCCTCCGCGCCCCAGCGCCAGGTTGAGAGCGTCCTGGGCGTAGTCCTCGCTCTCGGCTATCGTCTTGCCACCGATGCCGATGCCTATACTGAGCGTGACCGGAAAATCCATGTCCGTCTCTATTTTCCTGACTTCATCGAGTATATCGAACTTGCTGTTTACGAGTTCCCTGTAGTTCTTGTGCGTCAGGAGCATCTCGTACATGTGATCCTTGTAGCGCGAGATCGCCGCGCCCATACCGGCGCTCCAGCTCCTGATGAGCCTGTCCACCTCCGTGGACACCTCCAGCTCGCTTTCCTCCTTGCCGCTGGGCGTCATCTCGTCGAGGTTGTCCACGTTTATGAGCGCTATGCACGGCTTCTCTTCATTGTACAGATCCTTCAGTGTCTCAAAGGATGTCATGTCGATAAAGCTCATCACGATGGAGGCCGTCTCGCCCTCGCCGATGAACTCCGTCAGTATCTTAAAGGCTTTGTCGTTTTTCCTGAGGAAGAGCGCTTTGCCCGTCCTCGCAGACTCTGCGATCTCCGGGAATTTGATGCCCGTCAGTACGAAGATATCGTTGTCCACGATACCGTCGTATTTGAAGACATCGGCTATCCTCTTGTTTGCCCTGGTGACCTTCCCTAAGGAATTTATGATACACATGGGCACCATCGAATAATGCGTCAGCAGCTTTTCTATTCTCCCAACGTACATTGTTATCCTCCTGAAATCCTGCTATGCCTGATTTTCTCCTTGCTATCCCGCTGCGGCCCGCGCCCGCCTGCGATGCGGCTGCCGTTCCGCGCACATCGCTGCCCGCCGCGAAGCGCTGCCTGCGTCACTGTCTGCCGCGGATCCTCTTCTTGATGCCGAAGATGAGATCGAGCATCCCCAGCAGCATCAGCACCGGCCTGAATATGAATACGCCCCACATCAGCACGGCTATAACTATGCCCACCGCCGTCGGCACGCGCTTCATGTGGCAGAACATCAGCACGACCGATACTCCCTGGATGGAGAATACGAAATTGAACAGCATGTCCATATTGGCGTATACCATGCCGTCTTTGAACACGCCGGTCATCGTCAGCAGCCACGATATGAGATACATCCCGATGACGCCCATGAACGCTCCTGCAGGCCAGGAAAATTCACGAAACTTCGGCAGCATAGCCACCTGCTTCTTTTTTGACATTATCTTCGAGATGATGATGTACTCCACGTAGGATACGACCAGACTCAATATCATCAGCGTCGCCGGCATCAGCGCGAATACGCTGCTGTACACTTCCTCCAGCCTTTTAGCCAGCGCTTCCCCGCTCAGCTCGCCGGCTCCCAGGGAATCCGCGATCATCGGATTCTTCGCCATCTCTTCCGCCATATCGCTGACGAGCCCGTTTATCTGCGCGAACAGCCCCGGCCCGTTTACCGATGCCGCCATGAAGACGAGCACCATGCCCGCCGTCGCTCCGACAGCTCCGTAGAGCACCGTCCTGTACGGCGAAATGCCTCCGGCATACGTCCAGCGGACTATCACCAGGATGGGTATCACCAATATCAGAAAATATATCAAAAGCAGGTACATCCGATCCCTCCCGAAAAAAGTCAATAGGTAATAGTTATTATACCATACATAAATTGGTTTGTCTTTTTTTTATGGCGTTTTCTAACTTGTATGCTGTCTGTGCGTATCGCCTCGGCCGGCACGCAAAAAGACTGCTGCACCGGCATGATGCAGCAGTCTGTCTTTTTCGTTGTCCGGTTCCCGGTTTAGTCAGCCGTATAAGGCAGGAGAGCTACTATTCTCGCTCTCTTGATAGCTCTGGTAACCTCTCTCTGATGTATGGCGCAGGTGCCGGTGATCCTCTTAGGGAGGATCTTGCCTCTCTCCGTCACATACTTCTTGAGCTTTTCAACGTCCTTGTAATCTATGGTTTCTGTCTTGTCAGCGCAGAACTGGCATACCTTTCTTCTTCTCATGCCGCCGCGTCTCTTGTTATCCATGCTCTTTCTCCTTTCCTTAAGAATCTTAAGAATCCTTTCCTAGAACGGGATGTCGTCGTCCTGAAGCGCCTGAAATCCTTCCGGAACGCCCATATCTCTGTCGGAGCTGTTATTCTCCTGCCTTGCAGGTCTTGAGCTCTGACTCTGATAGCCGCCGCCGGCTCTGTCGTTTCTGTCTCCCCATTCGAGGAACTCGACTCTGTCGGCAACCACATCCGTTGTGTATACGGTGTTGCCGTCCTTGTTGGTATAGCTTCCCGTCTGTATCCTTCCCTGAACACCGACGAGTCTGCCCTTAGCCAGGAAGCGCTCACAGTTTTCGGCCTGTCTGCCGAAGACCGTCACTCGCGGAAAATCCGTCTTCTTTTCCTGTCCGGATCTTACCGGCCTGTCTATGGCCACCGTAAACGTAGCCACCGCCATCTGGCTCTCGGAAATATACCTTATCTCAGGGTCTCTGGTCAATCGTCCAATCAGTACAACACTATTCATACCGCACCCCTCTTCCTATTTCTCATCCTTGTTGATTATCAGATGTCTTATCACGTTATCCGATATCTTGAGCCTTCTGTCCAGCTCAGCCGGAAGCGTCGCTTCTGCCTTGAACTCGATGACAACGTAATATCCTTCAGTTTTCTTCTGGATAGGATAAGCGAGCTTTCTCATGCCCCACACGTCTACATTGCCGACCTCGCCTTCAGCCGCGATGATTCCCTTAACGGTCTCCACCGTAGCCTCCTTCTTGTCGTCTTCCAGTGCAGGATCGATGATGAACATTACCTCGTAGTTTATCATTTCTTTCACCTCCTTATGGACTTAATGGCGGTAAGCTCTCTTACCGCAAGGATCGCACGCAAATGCGCGCCTTTATATTATACATCAGTTTCGGGCAAATGCAAGGCATTTTTGCCGCCGCAGTCCCTGACAGCACCTGACAGCCTTTGATCGCCGCCTCTGACGCTAGATACCGGGCTTATTTTGACACCTTTATTCCGTCGCCGGCAGCTGCAGATTTCCCAGCACCGACTGCATCAGCCCGTCGGTCATGATGATATTCCACCCGTAGTAGCCGTCATCCATCATCGGGATGAAAACCTCCGTCTCGACCGTCGCGTCCGTATCGGCGGCCTTCTCTATCTGCTGCACGTAAATATCGAGGCATCTGGCGTTGAGATGCTCCTTGTCGGCGATCTCCTCCGTATAAAGATTGTCTACGATATACTGATATGCCGCTGTATCGTAGGCTTCTCCGACTCCGCTGAAATCAACGCTCGTAACCGTCACGCGGGCAACGGCCGAGTCGCCCTTTTTCGCCACCTGCTCGATGTGATAATCGAATTTGCTGAACAGGGCTTCGTTCATCCTCTCTATGACCTCGTCGTCGCCCTGCGCGTTGGCGATGAAGTTCACGTATTCGTCATCCATATACCTCTCCATTACCACCGCTTCTCTGTCGCGCAGCCCTTCCATGAAGTCCGTCACCGCCTCACGCGGCGTGGTCGATACCATGGCCTCGGTACCCGTCTGCAGGACCGCCGATATCAGCAGCGCCGATATCACCTTGATGATGTAACACATATATGTATCCTCCGTATCTCAAAGGTTGTTTTTTTTCTGTACTTTATTTATAATATATTAGAATTTCAGGATTTTCAAGTGGACGAGGTACGCACAGATATGGAAAAGCTTCGCATTGTCATAGAAAAAAAAGATCACAGATCCAAGGTGCTGATCGCCGCGCTTATTGCGCTGGCAATCTCTGCCGCTCTGCTGGCGGCCTGCTTTTATGCCGAGATCGAGCAGATCAGAGCGGATTCCGCTGCAGCCAGCAAGGCGCTTTCGCAGGAGGGCGCCAAGTCAGCCAGCGAAATAGACCTGGCGACGGCGCTGCGCACATCAGCAGTTGACAGGGTCATTGAAGGAGAATCCTTCCCCTCGTACTCTGCTTCGCAGATAATGAGCCTCGATGTGAGCCAGCCGAGCGGCGCGACCGTCTCGGATCTCGAGCTGGTCACCAGAGGCGGCCTGGTCGGCCTTGAGGAAGCCTTTTATAAAGCCGAACAGGATTACGGCGTGAACTGCCTGTTCGTCATGGCTATCGCTGCTCACGAGAGCGCCAACGGCACCATTTGCTTCCGGCCGAACAACATGTTCGGCTTCGGCTCCAGCGGCTTTTCTTCAAAGGCCGAGGGCATAGACGTCGTCGCGCGAACCCTGGCAAACAGCTATCTGTCTCCGGGCGGCAGCCTTTACTCAGGCAAGACCATCTCCTCCGTCAATAAGCGATACGCCGCCAGCACCACCTGGGACGATAAGGTGGCGGCCAACATGGTGCGCTATTACGCCACCATCAGCGAGCACCGCAACGCCGTACTCGATAAGCTCAAATAGCAAAACGCCGCAGGTCGATCGCTCGATGCGAGGTAATGTCTTCTTAGCAACCGGTGCGCTTGCAGCGCAGTTGTTAAAAAAGATCAATAAAGTTGAAATTTTAACAAATATCGGCTCTGCCGACGCTCTTCGCGAAGAGCAGTTGAGAATAAATGGATGATATCAGTCTGTTTTTAACACTAATCCGACTCTGATAGCGCTGAAACTTGTTAATATCTCAAGGAAATCGAAATATATTAACAAATGACCGCTGATGCGAAGCCCGAAAAGCCGCTATTGTGTTAAAAATCGCAGTAAATCAGCAAATATTATCAAGTCGGCACATCCGACCAACACAGGCCGGCATGCACAAGTCGGCACATCCGGCCAGTACAGATCGGCATGCACAAGCCGGCATATCCGGCCAACACAGACCGGCACAGGCAGTCATGTCAACCCCTGTGCCGGCTTTTTTATATCTCTATTTCCACAGCTTTTCAGGATACATGCCCTTGTCCTTCATGGCTTCGAGAGCATTTTTTACGTCCTCTCTGTCCTCCTTATATGTGACTCCGTACCATCTGTCAGCAGACGTCAGCACCTTCACCTGCGCCTTTCCCTCCTGTATCAGCCTGTCGGCGGCAGCAGGAAGATAGTATTCGCCCTTGAGCGGATTGCCCGGCACGACATTTTTAAAGAACTCCGGCAGACCCTTCTCCAGCTCCTTCATCATGCTGTGTGAAAATCCCCAGAAGTTCATGGAGACTACCGTGTTTTCCGGCAGCTCTGTCCACGTTTCGCCGTCGTCCTCGGTGTAGGCGATGCCCCCGTTTCTTTTCATGATCTTCGTTCTCTCGGTCACCTTTCTGAGATAACCGCTGTCGTCTATATCGCAGACGCCGCGAGCCACGTGTCCGTTTTCGGTCACCGTATTCTCAAGCCTGTAGCCGATCATGCAGTAATCGTATTTGTCGCCGTCCTCGTGCGTCGTCAGATAATCGTATATCGCCGTGAATCCGCCCGGCCCGTAATAGTCGTCGGCATTTATGACTGCAAACGGCCCCTTTATCAGCTCCCTGCAGGCCAAAACGGCATGTCCCGTACCCCACGGCTTTTCACGCCCGTCCGGGATTTTAACGCCCTCCGGGATGTCGTCGAGCTTCTGATAGGCGTATTCTGTCTCCATGAACCTGCCCGCCCGCTCATCGACCAGCTCTCTGAAAAGCTCGCGGTGCTCCTCCTTGATGACGAACACAGCTCTGCCGAAGCCCGCCATCATCGCGTCGTAAAGGGAGAAATCCAGGATTATCTCGCCTGCGTCCGTTATCCTGTCCACCTGCTTGAGCCCGCCGTATCTGGAACCCATGCCGGCAGCCATGATTATCAATGTCGGTTTTTCTCTGTTGATCATATTATTGTTCCCTTTTCTTTTTCTTCCGTTGGTTGTATCATAGAAATATCTTTAATGATTATATCAAATCCGGCCGTCTTTATAAAGTCTGTAGTCAGGCTTGCCGCAAAGAAAGCCGGGAGGGCCGCAAGGCCGTGAAAGGATCTGCAATGGCTAAGGAGATAATTTTTGTGACGGGCTACTTCGGCGCACCCATACGAACGACTGCCGAAAGGCTGGCAAAGGAGAGCGGTGCTGCCATCGTCTCCCTTGACGAGGAGATCAAAAGGCGCGACGGACGCTCAGTCATGCGCATCTGCATGACCATGGGCGAGCACGAATACAGAAACAGGGAATATGAGGTTCTGCGCGAGCTGACAAAACGAGTTCCCGACGAAGGCCTGGTCGTATGCTGCGGCGACGGCGTTCTCAACGACGAAATGTCGCGCGAGATCCTGACTGCGCACCGGCTCGTGTTCGTCGGCGGCGATATGAGCCTGCAGCAGCTGTGGGAAAACGCCGCCGCTGTAACGGACTCGCCGCACGCCTTCATGCACTTCGGAGACGAGGCCTCGAAAAAACGCGCCTTCGCGGAGCTTCACGAAAGGCAGCGCCGGATGCTCGTAACAAGCGGTATCGTTCGTGACTGACAGCTGCACCGGCAACGGATCCGAAAATTTAACATCACTTTACAAGCGGGAGGAAATATTATGATTTACACGAGAGAAGACATCACAAACGACGTTATCATGAGAACAGCGAAACAGATGCTCGCGGCGGCGGTGACCGCACCCAAGGGCCGCGGCGTAGACAATATAGAAGTCCTGATCGTTGACGGCGACGAAAAAGACAGGCTGTCCGCCGCCATGCGCGATATCGGCGCGGAGACGGGCGAAGACTTTTATATCAGGGACGCCGGAAATGTAGACGCATGTCCCTGCGTAGTCTTCATCGGCATGGGCAATGCGCCGAGAGGACTTACGAACTGCGGCCTCTGTGGATTCGGCAACTGCGCCGCTTCCGTAAAGGCCGGAGCGCAATGCGCGTTCAATGCGGTCGATCTGGGCATCGCTATCGGCTCGGCCGTCTCCGTAGCCGCCGACAACAGGATCGACAACCGCGTGCTCTTTTCCGCAGGAAAAGCCGCCCTGCGCATCGGTATCTTCCCGGAAACGGTGGCGGTCTGCTTCGGTATCCCGCTCTCCGTATCATCAAAGAGCATATTTTTCGACAGGCCTGCCGTAACGGCTTGAACTGTACTTGCGAATCAAGTCTCGCTTAATTAAGTCTTAATCTATTATAACTCGTCCTTTAGCTTCTGCGAACGCCGGAAGGCTCAAGCCTTTCGGCGTTCGCGCAGGCGTTCCGTAATCTCTGCGACCGCTGCGATGACGGCGATGGCCAGACACCAGCCGGCCAGCACATCCGTAGGGTAGTGGACACCGAGGTATATCCTGCTGACGCCTATCGTCAGCGCCGGTATCAGCAGCACGACTGTCAGCACATTGGCCGCGGCGCGATTTTGAAAATTCCTTCTTACCAGGTATATGAGCAGTCCGAACACGCACATGCTGGTTATGGCATGCCCGCTGGCAAACGAAAAGCCGTCCTCTTCTATGAGCCTGTATATTTCGTCCGGACGCGGCCTTTCCGCGATCATTTTTATCACCTTGTTGGCGATCGTCACGAACAGCGCCGCTGCCGAAACCGGAATCCCGTACTTTATTCGCGTCGGTTTTATTATCAGCAGTATCAGGCACAGCGCCACTATCGACTGCCAGTTCCCCATATACGTTATTATCCTGGCGATGACCGTCAGCGTCTCGCTTCTCAGATCATAGAAAAAAAATCTCACACCGTCGTCAAAGCCCTCCGTCGCGCCGCACATCACCGCTGCCGCTACGGCCGCAAAGGCCAGCACTCCGGCTGCCATTACGACGAACCTTGCTCTGCTCGTGTTTTTTTTCGTTGTTATTCTTTCTTCCGTCATATTTAATATCCTTTTTACATTTTTCTACTCTGGTATTGTATCATACTTTGGCGCCATGTGATATAATATAGCCGTTAACAGAAAAGATCTTTTATTTTATCCTCAGGGGGAAATTAATGAAGATATTCGCAAACATACCGGGAGCGATCAAATTTCTGAAGACGCTGAAGCGCATGCAGCCGTATAAGGCGGCCATAGAAAACGCCCGGGCTGCCGGCGATTTTGAAAAAGAGCGAGAATATATACTGAAGGCGACTTCGAGCTGGGGTCCGATGATCATGGAGGCCTTCGGCAGCACCGTCAACGTGCACGGCCTCGAGAACCTTCCCGACAAGGGTCCGGTGGTATTTGTCGGCAATCATCAGGGGTACGCCGATATCTTCTCGTATTTCACGGCTTTTAGGAAATTCCAGTTCGGGTTCGTAGCCAGAGAAAACCTGGCCCGCCTTCCGTTTTACGGCGAATGGATCGTGAGGATACGCAGCGTGCTGATAAAGCGCGACGACCCGCGCGCTTCGATGAAAGCCATAAACGAAGGCATAGAGTACATAAAGCAGGGATTTTCGCTCGTGATATTCCCCGAGGGTACCAGAAGCCTCGGCCCCGATCCGGGCAGGTTTCACCGCGGATCGCTGAAGCTGGCGACGAAGCCGGGCGTTCCCATAATCCCGGTTTCCATAAACGGCAGCTACAGGATGTTCGAGGAGGAGGGTCGCCTCAAGGGAGCCAAAATCGACATCCTCGTCCACGAGCCGATCGAGACGAAGAATCTCACCAAGCAGGAGGAAAAGGAGCTCAACGACATCGTCGAGAAAACAGTCGTAGACGGCGTCAGACAGCTCCAGCGCGAAGAGGCATTAACGGCGGCAGACCGTTGAGCATAAATTTTTTAAGCAGAGGAGAAGGAGAAAGAGATGAATAATTTAAAGAAAATCCTGACGTCCGGTATAGTTGTTTCGCTGCTTTTGGCAATGGCCCTGATGTTTTCCGCATGCGGCGGCCCGGCCACACTGGAGGAGTACATAAACAGCGATGAAGATGCAAAGGCTTCGATAGAAGCACTGTCCACGAGCGGCATGACCGTCGATGTGACAGACAACACGCTCACCTACACCTATACTTATTCGCAGACCTTTGATCAGGCCACTGCCGATCTCATGAAGCCTGAGCTCGAAAGCGCTATGGAGTCCATGGCATCCACATTCGAGGGCGTAGCAGATACGCTTGAAGAAGGCTCCGGCATCGATGATATCACCGTAAGGGTCATCTATGAGGACGCCGCCGGCACTGAGCTGTTCAGCGAGGATTATTAAACCGCTACAGGCGGCCGTGACCGAAGCGCAGCTTACGGATCACACTCGCAGAGACAGCAAAGACAATAATATGACGGTACAGCAAAGCGCCGGGATTCCATTGTGAATCCCGGCGCTTTATTTACCGGCGCTGCGATCAGTATCCCAGCCCGAAATTATCCTTGACCCGCTTCATCGTTTTCTCGGCGATGGCTCCGGCTTTTTCAGCGCCGTCGCGCAGGATGGCCTTGAGCTCGTCCGATTCTCTGATCTCGTTGAAATTCTGCTTTATCGGCAGCAGCGCTTCCTTCGTGATCTCCACGAGCTCCTTTTTGAAATCTCCGTATCCGTGTCCGGCAAAGGCGGCAACCACTTCATCGACGCTCTTGCCTGTCAGCACGCTGTATATGTTGAGCAGATTGCTGACGCCCGGCTTGTTCTCCGGATCGAATCTTATCTCACCGTCGGAGTCTGTCGTCGCTCTCATGATAGACTTCTTTATCTTGCCGTCCTCGTCGAGCAGCGATATCCTGCTGTGGATGTTTTCGGCGCTCTTGCTCATCTTCTTCGTCGGATCGTCGAGCGCCATTATACGCGCGCCCTCCTTGAGGAAACGACCCTCCGGAACGACGAACGTTTTCTTGTATTTATTGTTTACCCTGATAGCGATATCGCGGCAGAGCTCTATATGCTGCTTCTGGTCGTTGCCCACGGGAACTATGTCCGTATCGTAGAGCAGTATATCGGCCGCCATCAGCACCGGATACATGAACAGCCCCGCCGGCGCAGATTCCTTGCCTCTGCTCTTATCCTTGAACTGCGTCATCCTCGAAAGCTCTCCCGTATAGGAATTACAGGTAAGTATCCACGAGAGCTCAGCGTGTCCGCTCACGTCCGACTGCACGAAGACTATGGATTTCTTCGGATCGACGCCTACCGAAAGGTAGAGGGCTGCAACGTCGAGTATATGCTTCCTCAGCTCCGCGGGATCCTGCGGCACCGTTATGGAGTGCAGGTCTACGATGCAGTAGATACATTCGTTTTCCTCCTGAAGCTCTACGAACTGCTTCAGCGCTCCCAGATAATTTCCCAGATGTATATTTCCTGTAGGCTGTACGCCTGAAAAAACGCGTTTCATGATCTCTCCTTTATTATGCCTATAACTTCATTTTCGTCTGCTCGCTGCCGTCTTCATCTTCCTTTTTCTTTTCGGCTTTTTTCTTCTTGGCCAGCTTGACGTCCTTCTCATGCTCCTCTTCTCTGATGACTCTGGCTATGGAAATGATGTTGACGTCATCGTCGGCACGCATTATCTTGACGCCCTGCGTCGCTCTGCCCAGCTTCGATACGTCGGCAGCCTTGATCCTGATGATCGTGCCCTCGGAATTTATGAGCAGGACCTCATCGTCATCGTCGACGATCAGCGCGCCTACCAGCTCGCCCGTCTTGTTGAACTTGCTCTTGTCGTACGTCAGCAGACCCTTGCCGCCTCTGGCCTGGATCTTGTAATCCTTGACCGGCGTCCTCTTGCCGTAGCCCTTGCTCGTAACCACCAGCAGCTCCTCGTGCGGCTGTACAAGCTCCATGGCGATGACCTCATCGTCATCCTCGAGCTTAATGGCCCGTACGACGCCGGCGATCCTTCCCATAGGTCTGACGTCATCCTCCGAGAAGCATATGCACTTGCCGTTTTTCGTTATTATGATCACGTTGTCGCTGCCGCTCGTCTGCTTGATGTCCACGAGCTCGTCGCCGTCCTTGAGGTTGATGGCTATCAGCCCCGTCTTCCTGTTGGTGTCAAACTGCGATATAGCGGTCTTCTTGATGGTTCCGTCCTTGGTAACGGCCATGAGATATTTGTCGTCTCTGAAATCCCTGAACGGGATGACTGCCGTTATCCTTTCGCGCTGCATGAGATTGAGGAAATTGATGGCCGGAGTGCCCTTGGCCGTCCTCGTCGCCTCCGGGATCTCGTAAGCCTTTATCCTGTGAACCTTGCCCGTATTAGTGAAGAACATCAGATTGTCGTGCGTCGAGGTCATGATCAGATCGCTGACGAAGTCGTTCTCCCTGGTCGTCAGACCCGTTATGCCCTTGCCGCCTCTCTTCTGCGTCTTGTACGTATCGGCAGGTATCCTCTTGAGGTATCCGAGATGCGTGAGCGTGATGGCCACCTGCTTTTCTTCGATGAGATCCTCCTCATCCATTTCGCTGGCGTCGGCTACAATCTTCGTCCTCCTGTCGTCACCGTATTTTTCCCTTATCTCCAGCAGCTCATCCTTTACGACGCCCATCAGCAGCTTTTCATCGGCCAGCAGACTCTTGTAGTAAGCTATCTTCTTCTGCAGCTCGGCATATTCGTTTTCTATCTTTTCGCGTTCCAGTCCCTGCAGTCTGGCGAGCCTCATGTCGAGTATCGCCTGCGCCTGGATCTCCGAAAGTCCGAACCTGTCCATCAGCTTTTCCTTAGCGTCGTTGTAGCTGGATCTTATTATCTTTATTATCTCGTCGATGTTGTCGAGAGCTATCCTCAGACCTTCCAGTATATGGGCTCTGGCCTCGGCCTTATCGAGATCGAAGCGCGTCCTTCTCGTCACCACATCCTTCTGGTGCTTGAGGTATTCCTCGAGTATCTCGTAAAGGTTGAGCAGTCTCGGCTGACCGTCCACCAGGGCGATCATGATCATGCTGTAATTGTCCTGAAGCTGCGTATGCTTATAGAGCCTGTTGAGAGTTATCCTCGGGTTGGCGTCCTTCTTCAGCTCGATAACTATGCGCATGCCGGTCCTGTTCGACTCGTCCCTTATGGCCGAAATGCCGTCTATCCTCTTGTCCTTGACAAGCTCGCCTATCTTCTCCAGGAGTCTGGCCTTGTTCACCTGGAACGGGATCTCGCTTATGATGATCTGCGAGCGACCGCGGTCTGTCTCCTCTATATTGGCGACGGCTCTTACAGTCACCTTGCCCTGACCTGTTCTGTAGGCCTCTCTTGCTCCCTTCTTGCCGAGGATCTGAGCGCCGGTAGGAAAATCCGGCCCCTTGACTATATCTATGAGATCGTCAACGGTGCAGTCCTCGTCATCTATCATCTTCACCGTGGCGTCTATAACTTCTCTGAGATTGTGCGGAGGTATGGACGTAGCCATTCCTACCGCTATACCGTTGCTGCCGTTTACGAGCAGGTTCGGGAACCTTGCCGGCAGCACTACCGGCTCCTTTTCCTCCTCGTCGAAGTTAGGCATGAAATCGACCGTATCCTTGTCGATATCCCTTATCATCTCCAGCGAGAACGGCGACATCCTGGCCTCCGTATAACGCATGGCGGCGGCGCCGTCACCGTCTACTGAGCCGAAGTTACCGTGCCCGTCTACCAGCAGATATCTCGTCGAAAAATCCTGAGCCAGCCTTACCATGGCGTCGTATATCGAGCTGTCTCCGTGAGGGTGATATTTACCCATTACCTCGCCGACTATACGGGCTGATTTCTTGAAAGGCTTATCCGGCGTTATGCCGAGGCTGCTCATGCCGTAAAGTATCCTCCTGTGCACGGGCTTAAGTCCGTCACGCACATCCGGAAGCGCACGGCTGACGATAACGCTCATGGCGTAATCTATATACGAGTTTTTCATCTCGTCATGGATCTCGTGCTGGATCATCTTCTGATCTTCTATCAAATTTGCCATAAATCAAATATCCTCTCTTTAAAAATCTATCGTCGCCAGCGACGCGTTCTGCTCTATGAATTCTCTTCTCGGCTGCACCTTATCTCCCATCAGGGTGGTGAATATCTCGTCGGCCGCGGTAGCATCCTCCAGAGTTATCTGTATCAGCGTTCTGTTGTTATAATCCATCGTCGTCTCCCACAGCTGGTGGAAGTCCATTTCTCCCAGACCCTTGTACCTCTGTATATCGGCCTTTCCCGGTTTGTCGGCCAGCTCCTTCATGAGCTTTTCCTGCTCTCGTTCGGAATACGTATAATACACTTCCTTGCCCTTCTTCACCTGGAAAAGCGGCGGCTGAGCCGCATATACATAGCCCTTCTCGATGAGCGGGGTCATGTACCTGTAGAAGAACGTCAGCAGCAGCGTCCTGATGTGCGCGCCGTCGACGTCGGCATCGGTCATGATTATTATCTTATGATATCTGAGCTTCGACTCGTCAAAATCGGGTCCTATATTGCACCCGAAGGCCGTGATCATATTTTTTATCTCGTCGGAATTGAGAACCTTGTCAAGACGAGCCTTCTCTACGTTGAGTATCTTTCCTCTCAGCGGCAATACGGCCTGTCTGAGTCTGTCTCTGCCCTGCTTGGCGCTGCCGCCGGCGGAATCTCCCTCTACGAGGAAAATCTCGGAGAGAGCCGGATCCTTTTCGGAGCAGTCGGCGAGCTTGCCCGGCATCGATACGCCGTCGAGCACGCTCTTTCTTCTCGTGAGCTCTCTGGCCTTCCTTGCAGCCTCTCTGGCTCTTGCCGCTCTGAGGCATTTGTCTATTATTATCTTGGCCTGCGCAGGATTTTCCTCAAGGAAAGCCGTGACGTTCTCAGCCGTAGCTGTCTCTACGAAGCCTCTCATATCGCTGTTACCCAGCTTGGTCTTGGTCTGACCCTCAAACTGCGGATTCGTGAGCTTCACGGAAACTATGGCTGTAAGTCCTTCTCTTACATCCTCACCTGAAAGCGTATCGTCATTTTCCTTTATCAGCTTGTTTTTCCTGGCGTAATCGTTGATGATCCTGGTAAGAGCCGTCTTGAAGCCCACCATGTGGAAGCCGCCTTCGGTAGTGTTTATGTTGTTGGCGTAGGAAAGAAGCATCTCGCTGTACCTGTCGGTATACTGCATCGCTATTTCAACTTCCTTATCCTTATCGGTGATCTCGAAGTATATTATGTCCTGATGGAGAGGCTCTTTATTGGTATTGATGTATTTGACGAATTCCCTGATACCTCCCTCGTAATGAAATACCTCTTCTTTTTTCTTATCGGCTCTTTCATCCTTCAGGGTTATCTTGATCCCCTTGTTGAGAAAGGCCATTTCTCTGAGCCTTCTCTCCAGGGTCTCGTAATCGTATTCTATCTCGTCAAATATCTCGGGATCCGGCCAGAACGTGCTTTTGGATCCCGTCTTTTTAGCGTTTCCTATCTCCGTGAGAGGGGACGTCGTCTTACCCTTGGCATAGGTCTGCTTATATACCTTGCCGTTCCTCTTTATCTCTACCTCCATATCAGTGGAAAGCGCGTTCACTACAGAAGCTCCCACGCCGTGAAGACCGCCGGAAACCTTATATCCGCCGCCGCCGAACTTTCCGCCGGCATGAAGGACTGTATGTATTACCTCCACTGCCGGGATGCCCATCTTAGGATGCTTATCAACCGGCATACCTCTGCCGTTATCCTCTACCGTAACGGAATTATCAGCGTGTATCGTCACCTTTATTTCGTCGCAGAAGCCCGCCAGAGCTTCATCGATACTGTTGTCTACTATCTCATAAACGAGATGATGAAGACCTCTCGGACCTGTACTTCCTATGTACATGCCGGGTCTTTTTCTCACAGCCTCCAGACCCTCGAGAACCTGTATCTGTTCGGCTCCGTACTGCTGTATCTTTTCATCCTTAGCCATCATCTGAACTCCTTTTTCTTCGTGATTTCTTTAACGGTTAATTATACCATATATATTCGCTTTTTACAAATTTTAATGCTGTTTTGACTTAAATCTTTACGAGTAATAAAAAAGACGCTTAAATAAGCGTTTTTTCATGTTAAAAGGCCTGATTTTCGCAAAGGTACACCTTTTTAAATCAGACCTTATATCTCTATATCCACTTCTCCGTCTTTTATCTTGAATATCTTACCCTCGGGAAGCGATCTGGCCACCTTTCCCGATATGTCCGCCGTAGTTATGAACAGCTGGTTGCCGCCAAGGGAGTTTATCAGATAAGACTGTCTCTCGTTATCGAGCTCAGAAAGAACATCGTCCAGCAGAAGTATAGGTTTCTCTCCCATCTCTTCCTCTATCAGCCTTATCTCGGACAGCTTCAGAGAAAGCGCCGCCGTACGCTGCTGTCCCTGTGAACCGAACCTGCGCAGATCCACGCCGTCTGCGGATATTCTCAGATCGTCTCTGTGCGGACCCTTTCCTGTATTCCTGTTCTCTACATCGTCCTTTTCGTTCTCCTTGAGGATCTCATAAAATCTCTTCTCCGTATCGGCTGAGGCTTCCACACTGGCCTCGTATTTCACTTCGAGATTTTCTCTGCCGCCCGATATGCTGCTGTGTATTTTCCTGCTTATGCCGTCTATTCTCTCGATAAATTCTTTTCTTCTCGATATCACGCCGGCGCCGTATCTGGCGAGCTCATGATCCCAGATATCGAGTATGGAAGGATCTATTATATTTTCCTTGAGATACGTATTCCTCTGCCTGAGCACTCTTCTGTAATTATTGAGATCGCTGAAATATCCGGGCTTCACCTGACACAGCTCTCTGTCTATGAATCTCCTTCTCTTTTCCGGCTCATCCTTTACTATCTTCATATCTTCAGGTGAAAATATGATTATAAAAACTCTGTCTAAAAGCTCAGACGTCCTGCTTATCCTCACGCCGTCTATCTTGACGCCTTTTTTGCCGTCCTTATTGATGACGATCTCCGTCGTATGCTCATCATCGTCAAAAAACGACGTGATCTTCACCTTGCAGAACTCACTGCCAAATCTTATCAGCTCTTTATCTCTGGACGTCTTGAAGGATCTGGCCATGGCGTTCATATAGAGACCTTCAAGGAGATTAGTCTTTCCCTGAGCGTTATTCCCTATGAATATATTGACATTTCTGTTGAAGCTGGTTTCCAGCTTCTCATAATTTCTGAAATCCTTAAGCTCTATTTTTTTTATATACATATCACATCGCAGGAATTCTTACAGGAAGTATGAGATATTCATAAGCGTCTCCTTCTACGGGAGTTACGAGACAAGGAGAAGTTCCCGTCTTGAACTTCATGGATATCTCTTCATCATCTATCGCCTTTAATACATCCATGACATATTTGGAATTGAAACCTATTTCAAGATCATCGCCTGTCTTTTCCATCGCTATCTCTTCTCTCACATTACCTTCCTCAGACCTTGAGGTGATCGTAAGAAAATCGTTTTTGACGACCATCTTTATGAGGTTGTTCTTTCCTTCTCTGGCGAGCAGAGAAGCTCTTTCTATACTTTCCAGAAGCAGCTCTCTGCCGATGATGACGTTTATATCGTTTTCCTTAGGTATTATATCCCTGTATCTTATGAATTCTCCCTCCATGAGACGCAGCATTATATCCGTATCGCCTATGGAGAATACAGCCTTCTTGTCGCCCATGGAAATGATAAGGCTTTCTTCGCTCTCATCCTCGGATATTATCTTGCTTATCTCGTTCATTATTTTGGCTGATATTATAAACCTGTCGTCTTCAGCGCTTGTCATTTTCTCTCTGGCAAGCGAAAGCCTGAATCCGTCAAGAGCCACCATGGAAACGCTGTTTTGATTTATTTCCGTCAGTATGCCTACGAGAACACCCTTTGATTCATCTATGGAAGCGGCGAATGATGTTTTTCTTACCATATCCTTGAATATATCCTTGTCAAACGCCAGCTCTCTGTTTCCTTCCTCCCTTTCTCCCAGCTTAGGAAATTCATCAACAGGGAAGGTCACTACCGTGAATTCGGATGAGCTCGTGCTTATTATCACCGATCCGTTTTCAGATGTTGATACTGAAATATCTTCGTTGGGAAGCTTTCTTATGATATCTCCGAATAATTTCGCTCCGACTACGACGCTACCTTCCTCTTCTACAAGTGCATTTGTCTTTTTCCTGATGCTGATCTCAAGATCGGATGCCGACATGATCAGACTTCCGTCTGCTTTAGCTTCTATAAGTATGCCCTTGAGAACAGGAAGCGTTGTTCTGTTTGAAACGGCTTTTGAAACTGTGTTGAGAGCTTTGCTCATCGTCTGTTGACTGCAAGTGAATTTCATAATATCCTCCATGAAAAAAAGGTATGTTTATATATATTTTTATATAGTAGTTATAGTAGTAGGGGCTGTTGATATTGTGGATAACCGGCTTAATATATGAGAACACTTGTTTTTTTGTTCATATGAAGCTGTGGATGACCCGTGTTTTTTTGTCAACAGCCTATGTTGATAACTGCGCGGCAGCTATTGTATATCGTCCTTTATGCGTCTTATATCTTCAGCAAGAATAGGATCCGTCTTTATTTCTGCGGAAATCTTATCGTAGGCATGAAGCACCGTGGTGTGATCGCGGCCGCCGAAGTATTCTCCTATCTTCGGAAGAGATGAATCCGTCATCTCTCTGCACAGATACATGGCTATCTGTCGCGGATGTGAGAATTCCCTCTTTCTCTTTGAAGATTCTATATCGGTTATCTTGATGTTGTATTCCTTACATACGGCCTTCTTTATCGTTTCGCATGTTATATTGAATTCTCTGGTGGAGAATATATCGTTGAGGTTTTTTCTGGCGAACTTCACGGTGATGCGTTCGTCAAAGATCCGCGAATAGCTTATTATCCTCGTCAGGGCGCTTTCGAGCTCTCTGATGTTGAATTTAACTTTTTCAGCTATGAGATCTATGACCTCGAGCACATCGTCGTCCATAGGAACATTTTCGGCCTGGGCCTTGTTTCTGAGTATAGCTACTCTCGTTTCAAAATCAGGAGGCTGTATATCGGCTATTATGTTCCACTGAAATCTCGATCTGAGACGATCGTCGAGATCAGTCAGCTTACTCGGATGACGGTCGCTGGAAATGACGATCTGCTTTTCAAATTCATAAAGGGCATTGAATGTGTGGAAGAATTCAGCCTGCGTACTCTCCTTTCCCTCTATGAACTGTATATCGTCTATCAGCAGCACGTCGACGTTCCTGTATTTATTTTTAAAGGCTCTCATCTTGCTGTTGTAATTTTTTTTGTCCTGTATAGCTTTGATGAGCTCCGATGTAAACATCTCTGATGATACGTACAGCACCTTGGATTTCGGATCATGCTCTATTATATAATGGCCTATGGCATGCATCAGATGGGTCTTGCCCAGTCCTGATCCTCCGTATATAAATAGAGGGTTGTATACGGCTGCAGGTGATTCCGCTACTGCGAGCGCCACCGCGTGAGCGTAATTATTATTAGGACCCACTACGAAATTTTCAAAGTTGTATCTCGGATTGAGGAAATACTCCTCCTTGAATTCAGGCTCGACTGCAGGATTGTTTTTTAAGGCGGTATCGGCGTCATCGCTGTCCTTAAAGAAATTTTCTATTTCCTGTTCGGACATGCTCTTTATCACCACCTTGTATTTTCTGCCGGTGATGCTCTTGATTGCCGTTTCAAATATTGATATGTAGCGGTTTTTGAGAACCTCTATGAGAAAATCGTTTGCTGATGCCACGTAAAAAACGCCGGCCTCATCGTCTGTTTCCAGAGGAGAGAGAGGCTCGAACCACGTTCTGTAGCTTACATCAGTGACGTTTTCACTTATTTCCGCAAGTATGTTTTTCCAGGTTTTATCTTCTATCTTTTTCTTCATGTTTTTATCTCCGTAAGCGATAGATATATATTATCAAAAAAAGTTATCCACAGGCAATAGGTTAATAAAATTTCTCAAAAAAAGAACGAGAATAATAGTTATCCACTATTTGTGGATAAAATTGTGCAAAGTTTACACAGTATTAACTATATATAGGAGTGAGTATGGCGTCATGTTATTTTATGGATGGGGCAGGATAGCGCCGGTCCTTCTGTTGTCTAAAATCAATTGACATGAAATATGGCAAAGGGTATAATAGTAAAGCGTATGGCATAAGTTGAAATTTAGATTTATGCATTTAAAAATTTAATAAAAAGGAGGAACGACTATGAAGATGACTTATCAGCCTAAGAAAAGGCAGAGAAAAAAAGAGCATGGCTTCAGAAAGAGAATGAAGACGAAGAACGGTAGAAATGTTTTGAAGAGAAGAAGACAAAGAGGAAGAAAAGTTTTATCAGCATAGAGACCGCGAGTGTGGTCTTTTTGTTATGGTTGGTAATGTGATGCTAAAAAACGACGTACTGAGAAGAAGAGATGACTTTAATCTGATATACAGAAAAGGAAAATCCGTCGGCGAGCGGTATATAGTCCTTTTTTACAGAAAAAACGGTCTTTCTTATAACAGGACAGCTTTTTTAGCAAGCAAAAAAGTAGGAAACAGCGTAAAACGAAACAGAGCAAAAAGGCTTATGAAGGAAAGCTACAGATTTTTGAAGGACGATACGGCGGCCGGATATGATCTCATATTCATAGCTCGTAACAGCATCAACGGCAAAGGAATGCAGGATGTGAAAAAATCTATGGCTAACTCGTTTTCAAAAGCAAAATTGTATAAGTGATAAGAGGCGTACAGATGAAAAGGATATTGATCTTAATGATAAAGGGATATCAGAAATTCATATCTCCTCTTTTTCCGCCAACCTGCAGATTTTATCCTACTTGTTCTACCTATTTCATACAGGCATTGGAAAAGTACGGGTTTTTTAAGGGCTCGTATCTGGGTATAAGGAGACTTATGAGATGCCATCCTTTTAACCCGGGAGGATACGATCCTTTAAAATAGGAGGAAATTAATTAATGTATACGATATTAGGAGTAATAGCCAAACCGCTGGGATGGCTCCTGGGATTACTGTATGATTTTATCGGTCATTACGGTATCACCATCATACTGCTTACCCTGATCGTAAAGCTCTGTCTTTATCCTCTGTATATCAAGCAGACGAAATCTATGGCCAAGATGTCGTCGGTGCAGCCTAAGATACAGGCTATACAGAGAAAATATGCCAATGACAGAGAAACGATGAACATCAAGATGGCTGAGCTCTACAAGGAAGAAAAATTCAACCCTATGGGCGGATGTCTTCCTATGCTCATACAGATGCCGATCATCATGGGCTTGTTCGCTTTGCTCAGAATGCCTATGATGTATATGGGAAACGACAGCAGCATGATCTTCGCATTTCATGAACCGTTTCTGTGGATAAACGACCTGAGTCAGCCGGATCCGTGGATACTGCCGATAATAGCAGGCGTTGCGACATTTATTTCGTTCACGATGAACGAAGCTCTCAACGATACCGGCGCTATGAATCCTCAGGCTAACCAGATGAAGGGCATGATGAAGATGATGAAATTCATCTTCCCGATCATGATACTGTGGATGGCCAGATCTTTTCCTTCGGGCCTTGCTCTTTACTGGGCTGTCAGCCAGATCATACAGATATTCTTCAATATCCATCTGGCGAGCGTGAGAAAGAAGCTGAGAAAAGAAGCGGAGCTGGAAAAGAGAAGCAAAAATAAATCCCGATAGATTTTTTGGAGGAGATAAATATGGACTATTCGGAAAAGTGGGGAGTTGACGTCGAAGAGGCGGTAAAACTTGCCCTTATGGATCTCAAGCTCACCAGGGATGAGGTTGAGGTCACGGTTCTCGAACAGCCTTCAAAGGGATTTTTCGGTATAGGTTCTAAGCTTGCGAAAGTAAGAGTAGAGAAGAAAAAGACAGAAGAAAAGGAAGAAAAGATCCCCGAGGAGGAGACTGCGGCTGCCGAAGCTGCGGTGGAGAAGCCTCACGGCAGAGAAGATAAGAAGAGTAAAAGAAGCAGGGGCAGAAGCGAGCACAGGGCTGCTGAAAAGAGAAGCGCTTCCGTCGAGAGAAGCCTCAATATAGATGTGGTCGATAAGGATAAGCTCACGGCAGTCGAAGAGCACGAGGCTCTCGATTTTCTCAAGGACATAACCGGGAAAATGGGACTGCACCTTGATTTTAAGGCTATGGTGGGAGACGATATGGTCTACATAGAGATGTCGGGTAAGGATTCGGGAACTGTCATCGGCAAGAGAGGACAGACGCTCGATTCGATACAGTATCTCACGAGCCTTGTTATAAACAAGAACAGCGAAAATTATATCAAGATAGTAATCGACGCTGAGAATTACAGGGCGAAGAGACAGAAGACTCTCGAGCAGCTTGCGGAAAGGCTGGCGTCAAAGGTAAAGAGGACAAAGAAGTATGTCAGACTGGAGCCGATGAATCCTTATGAGAGGAAGATAATCCATGCGACGCTTCAGAAGGATCCTGACATAGTAACGAGAAGCGAAGGCGAAGAGCCTTACAGGAGAGTCGTAATAGAGCTTAAGAAGTAAAGGTGAGAGTCCGCAGTTCGTCTGCGGGCTCTGTTATTTTTCTGTTATTTTGGAGAAAACGATGGAAGATACGATAGCGGCTGTCGCTACTCCTTACGGAGAAGGCGGCATAGGAATAATAAGGATCAGCGGCGAAGATGCCCTTGATATCCTCAACGATATATTCGAGCCCGCGAACCGCGAAAGAGGCATAGTCAGCAGGATGATGACCTACGGCACAGTCGTAGACAGGGAGAAGGGCGTCACGGTGGATGAAGCGATGGCCGTATATATGAGAGGCCCGAAGACATATACCGCCGAGGATGTTGTGGAGATAGACTGCCACGGGAGCGTGGTATCGCTGAGGAAGACCCTGGCATTAGCGCTGCGCAGCGGGGCGCGGATGGCCGAGCCCGGCGAATTCACGAAGCGAGCGTTCCTGAACGGACGTCTCGATCTTTCGCAGGCCGAAGCCGTGATCGACGTCGTAAGCGCAAAGACCGAAAAGAGCTTTGATGTGGCTATGTCGCAGCTTGAAGGAGGACTTTCAGCCAGAGTACGCGATATAAGAAAGCAGCTGACGGATCTGCTGGTGGATATCACGGTCAATATAGATTATCCCGATGAGGATATAGAGGAGATCACCTACGACAATCTCAGCAGAAATATATCGTTAATAGGCGAAATGATTGAAAAGCTGCTATCTACAGCCTCTTCCGGGCGCATGATAAGAGAGGGCATCAGGATCGCTATCGTCGGCAGACCTAACGTGGGAAAGTCTTCGCTGATGAACGCGCTGCTGCGTGAATCGCGGGCTATAGTTACGGAGATACCCGGCACGACGAGAGATACGATCGAAGAAGCTGTAAGCATAAGAGATATACCTGTATACCTCGTCGATACGGCCGGCATACGCGACACGGCAGACAGAGTGGAGCAGCTCGGCATAGAGAGATCAAAGGAAGCGTTCAACAGCGCCGATCTTGTGGTGCTGATCGTTGACGGCAGCTCGCAGCTCGGCGATGAGGACAGGGATATCGCGCGATATCTGACAGGAAGACAGGCCTTGATACTGGTGAATAAGACAGATCTCGGACGCGTGGTAACTGATGCGCAGCTTCAGGAGATGGCGCCGGGAGCCGATATCATAGAGGCTTCTGTCATCAGCGGCAGAGGGATCGACGAAGTTGAAGAATTCATTGAGAAAATGGTATACGGCGGCAGCGTGACTCAGCGCGAAAGCGTGATGGTAAACAATGTGCGCCATGCGGAGCTTTTGAGACAGGCCAAGGAATCGGTCGGCGACGCGCTCATGATGGCAAGAGCCGGCGAGGCTCTGGATTTCATAGAAGTCGATGTACGCGATGCGTATGACCGTCTCGGAGAGATAATCGGCGAAACTGTTGCAGACGATATCATAAACGAGGTTTTTTCGAGATTCTGTCTCGGGAAATGACGGCAGCTGCGGGGAGGCACAGCGCATGGAAAAATTTTTGATGGGAACATACGATATCATAGTTGTCGGCGCCGGACATGCCGGATGCGAAGCGGGACTTGCTGCCGCGAGGATGGGAAAGAAAACGCTCATGCTTTCCATAAATCTCGAGGCGGTAGCGATGATGGCCTGCAATCCGTCCATAGGAGGCACCGGCAAGGGTCATCTCGTCAGAGAGATAGACGCACTCGGCGGCGAGATGGGTATCAACATAGACAAGACGTTCATACAGAGCCGTATGCTCAATACGGCTAAGGGTCCGGCCGTACATTCGCTCAGAGCGCAGGCGGACAAGAATCTCTATCATATAGAGATGAAAAAGACGCTGGAAAACGAGCAGAACCTCCATCTCAAGCAGGGAGAGGTGACGGATCTGATCATAGAGGAAGGCAGAGCCTGCGGCGTCGTGCTCAAGACGGGCTCGTGCTACAGAGCGAAGGCCGTTATTCTGGCGACGGGAACATTTCTGGCCGGAAGGATATTCATAGGTGAGAGCGCGTATGACAGCGGCCCTAACGGGCTTGCACCTTCGATGGAGCTCGCCGGCAATCTGAGAAAATACGGTCTTCCCATGCGGCGCTTTAAGACGGGAACGCCTGCCAGGGCGCTCGGAAAAAGCCTCGACTACAGCAGGATGACGGAGCAGGAGGGCGATGAGGACATCGTGCCGTTTTCGTTCATGAACGACAGCTTAAAAAGGGAGCAGGTAAGCTGCTGGCTCACGTATACGAACGAGAAGACGCACGACGTCATCAGAGCGAACTTTCACAGATCGGCGCTTTTCGGAGGACAGATAGAAGGTGTCGGACCAAGGTACTGCCCGTCCATAGAGGACAAGGTGAACAGATTCGCCGACAAGGAGAGACATCAGCTTTTTATAGAGCCGGAGGGGCTGTATACCGATGAGATGTATATACAGGGCATGTCATCAAGCCTGCCGGAGGATGTGCAGGAGGAATTTTACAGGACGATACCGGGGCTTGAGAATCTGGAGATCGTCAGGCCGGCCTATGCTATAGAGTACGACTGCATCGATCCCCTGGATCTCAAGCCGTCGCTCGAAAACAGGCATATAGAGGATCTTTTCTGCGCCGGACAGTTCAACGGCAGCTCCGGATACGAGGAAGCCGCTGCGCAGGGGCTGATGGCGGGGATAAATGCCGTGAGGAAGATCGACGGCAAGGATGAATTCGTGCTGGACAGGAGCGAGGCGTATATAGGCGTTCTCATAGACGATCTGGTGACGAAGGGAACGAATGAGCCGTACAGGATCATGACCAGCCGGGCGGAATACAGACTGGTGCTCAGACAGGATAACGCCGATCTCAGGCTGACGCAGAAGGGGTACGAGGCAGGCCTCGTAAAGGAGGACAGATACGAGAGGTTTCTGAGAAAAAAGGAGGTCGTGGAAGCGGAAACGGCCAGGCTCAGGAAAACCATGCTCAAGCCGGCAGAGGTCAATCCTTTCCTGGAATCCGTGGGCAGCTCTCCGGTCAGCGGTTCGGTCTCGCTGTTTGAGCTGCTGCGAAGGCCGGAGATCAGTTACGACGAGCTGCAACGTATCGACGGCAACAGGCCGGAGTTGTCCTCACATCAGAAGACGATGATGGAGGTGCAGATAAAGTACGAAGGATATATCGAGAAGCAGCGTCAGCGCATAGAAAAGTTCAAGAAGCTGGAAAACAAGAAGCTGCCGCAGGATATGGACTACGATACAGTGGACGGCCTGCGCATAGAGGCGCGTCAGAAGTTAAACGCGCTCAAGCCGCTGTCGGTAGGACAGGCCTCCAGGATATCGGGAGTATCCCCGGCTGATATAAACGTGCTGCTGATATATATGGAGAAGAACCGCAGGAAGAGGGACGGGCGATGACAGATATGAAGGAAGTATTCAGCATTCCGGGAGTGGAGCACAGCGACAGGAAACAGGAGCAGCTCACGGGTTATATGGAAGAGATACTCAGGCTCAACGAGAGCGTAAACCTTACGGCCATAACGGACAGACGCGAATTCATACAGAAGCATTACGCAGATTCGCTGCTGTGCGCGGAGCTCGATGAGTTCAGGTCGGCGGGAACGGTCATAGACGTAGGTACCGGAGGCGGATTTCCGGGAGTGCCGCTGGCGATAGCGTTTCCGGAGAAGCGATTCACTTTGATAGACTCTCTGAACAAGAGGATAAAAATAGTAAACGAACTCTGTGAGAAGCTGGGCATCGCGAATGTGACGGCTATACACGGGCGCGCTGAGGAGCTTGCCAGGAAGAAGGAGCTGCGCGAGACCTTTGACCTCTGCGTTTCCAGAGCTGTAGCAAATATGAGTACGCTTGCCGAATACTGTCTGCCCTTCGTAAAGACGGGCGGCAGCTTCATAGCTTATAAGGGGCCGGATTGCGACGACGAGGTAAGGCAGGCGCAGAGAGCGATAGAGCTGCTGGGCGGCAGGCTGACGGGAGACGTGCGACCGGGCGGAGAGGATATGCCGTTCGATCACAGGCTGATAATTATACAAAAAGAAAAGAATACACCCTCTAAATTTCCTCGGAAGGCAGGAAGACCAACAAAGGAGCCGCTCAGATGATTTTTATATGTTTAAGGATAATGTTTCGCTGATGTTTCACGTGAAACATTATTTTTTTGTTGCTGCTTTTATATAAAAAGATAGTAAAAACAGAAGGGATGATATATAATGGTTAAAGCAAAGGCTTAACGAGAAAAGCATTCAAGGAGGATAAAAAGTGGGTAAAGCTATAGCTATTTTTAACCAGAAGGGCGGGGTCGGCAAGACCACTACCAATATAAACCTCGCAGCGTGTCTGGCCATAAAGGGCAAGAAGGTCCTTATACTTGATATAGATCCGCAGGGAAATACTACGAGCGGCGTAGGCATATCAAAGAAGGATCTGGAGGCTACGACGCACGAGATACTGATCGAGGATGATTTTGATCCCAGGGAAGCGGTGCTTCCTACGGGAGTCGAAAATATGGATATCGTACCGGCAAGCGTGCAGCTGGCAGGAGCAGAGGTGGAGCTCATAGAGCTCAAGGGCAGAGAAAAACGACTTAAGAGAGCGATAGATATACTTAAGCCGGATTACGACTATATATTCATAGATTGTCCGCCGTCGCTCGGCATACTGACGATCAATTCGCTGGCTGCGGTCGATTCGGTGCTGATCCCGATCCAGTGCGAATTCTATGCGCTGGAGGGTGTGAGTCAGCTGATGAGCACTATCGACATCGTCAAGAGGAACATCAATCCGGGGCTTGAGATCGAAGGCGTTATACTCAGTATGTTTGACGGCAGAACGAATCTCTCGGTCCAGGTGGTGGAGGAAGTCAAGAAATATTTCAAGGAGAAGGTATATACCACCGTCATACCGAGAAACGTCAGGCTGGCAGAGGCGCCGAGCTACGGGATGCCCGTTATACAGTACGACCCTAAGTCTACCGGAGCCGCGGCGTATATGGACTTCGCAGATGAATTCTTAAGCAGCGAGGAGGAGGAATAAATGGCGGCACCGAAAAAATCGAGGGGATTGGGAAGAGGCCTTGATGCTCTTTTCGGAGACGCGGAAGTAAATCTGTCCACCGGAAGCGAGGATGGAAGAAAAGGCGGCGGCAAAAACAGCGGCAAACCGGCCGGCGGGACGACAAAGTCCGTATCGGTGCGTGAGGACGCTTCCGACAGCGGCATAGCCTATATAGACATCAACGACATAAAGCCGAATACGAACCAGCCGCGAAAGAGCTTTGATGAGGAGAAGCTCAGAGAGCTGGCGGCCTCGATCGAGGAGCACGGCCTGATACAGCCGATAGTTCTGCGCCGGGCGAAGGCCGGATATGAGATCGTTGCCGGTGAAAGAAGGTGGAGAGCGGCAAGGCTCATCGGGATAAAGGAGCTGCCGTGCATCGTCAGAGAGCTTTCCGATGAAGAAAATATGCTGCTGGCGATAATAGAGAACATGCAGCGCGAGGATCTTAATCCGATAGAAGAGGCTGAAGGGATAGAGCAGATGATGGATACATACGGGCTGACGCAGGAGCAGGTGTCAAAGAGCCTGGGCAAGAGCCGTCCGTATATAACGAACAGCCTCAGACTATTGAAGCTCAGCGAAGCGGTGAAGGAGCATGTGGCGGGAGGAACGCTTACGTCAGGACATGCCAGGGCGCTGGCGGCCATCCGCGACACGGAGAAGCAGATAGCGCTTGCGGAAAGAGCAGTTAAAGAGGGACTTTCCGTAAGGCAGATAGAAAAGCTGGCGCAGGAAAGCAAGGCGGGCGGCAGCAGGAGCAAGGCGAAAGCCAGGCCGAAAAACGCAGACGTCAGGAGAGTTGAGGAGGATCTGAAGGAGATCTTCGGCACCAGAGTAAACCTCAACCAAAACGGCAGAAAAGGGAAAATAGAGATAGAGTTTTACAGCAGAGAAGAGCTGGAGAGACTGCTTGAGCTGTTGAAAACACTGGCATAAAGGAAAATGTTTCATGTGAAACATCAGGAAGCTATGAGGCAGAAGGAACTGGACAGAAATCTTGAATACGTGATCACGCAGGCGCGGGAAGCCGGTATTCCCGTGCCTTTTGATATATGCGAGCATGTGACGGTGAATCACAGACCGAAAAAACGCTTTGGGTGCTGCCGGAGAAAAAACGGGAAGTTCACGATAGAGATCAGCGGATTTATTACAGAGTGCAGCGATGACGTGATCCGTGAGGTGCTGGCGCACGAAGTTCTCCACACATGTCCCGGCTGCCACGACCATGGCAAAATATGGAAGACATATGCCGGAATCATGAACACCACCTACGGATACAATATCAAGCGAACAGCATCGTTTGAGGCGGCGGGCCTGGAGCAGCCGGAGGAAGCAGAGCGCATCGAGGAAATAAGGTATGTGTTACGATGCGAAAAATGCGGTCGTGAATATCATCGCCGGCGGCGCAGCAAGGCTGTAAAGAATCCGGGGCGCTACCGCTGCCGGTGCGGCGGCAGACTGAAGCTCGTGAAAGGATAAACTCTGAAATTCGGCATTGAAAAACACGCAAAACATGGTATAATTGAAAAAACGGCGCTGAAGCGCCGCAGCAGCTCAGAAGAGCGGCGCAGGCAGGACGGAAGACAATGCGTCCGCCTCATCGGATCCGATACGGATCATCTGATTTTTAGAAAACCGAACAGACAGGGAATATTTGACCAGGAAGGCAATGATACCGCAGGAGCGGTCTTGTTTTCCTGTTTTTATTTTGTGACGAGAAAGGGATGCGAGAAAATGAGAAAGAGAATATGCGCCGGGCTGCTGGCCGCAGTCGCGCTGACGGCGGTACTGCTGCTGACAGGCTGCGGCGGCAATGACAGCACAGAGGCTTCAGCAGGGGGAGAGACGGTGACCGTTACCGACAGCAAGGGACGCGAGGTAGAGGTTCCTGAGAAGGTCGAGCGCGTCGTCTGTGTAGGTGTGGGTGCGCTCCGTTACACGTGCTATATGGACGCGGAGGAGCTTGTAGTCGGAGTCGAGGATTACGAGCATGAGCGGACGCTATCGCGGCCGTACAATTATGTGAATTACGAACTGTTTTCGGAGCTGCCGGTGATCGGGGTCAAGGATGAGCCCGACGCCGAGCTGCTGCTTGCGGCAGATCCCGATGTGATCGTGATGTCGGAGGCAACGGGGACAGATGCCGATGAGCTGCAGCAGAAGGTCGGGATACCGGTGATCACCATCGGTCTCAACGATGAAATGATCGGTGAGACGGCATACGAAACCTTCCGCATCATGGGCGAAGTCTACGGCAGAGAGGAGCGTGCGCAGGAGCTGACGGATTATCTCGACGACATCAAGGCGGATCTTGATGAAAGGACAGCCGATGTGCAGGAGGACGGCCCTGCCGTGTATATAGGCGGAGTCAGCTATAAGGGTCTGCATGGGTTTGAGGGAACTGAGGCCGGATACGGCCCGCTGTCCGCTATCCACGCCAAGAATCTGGCAGACGAGACGGGGCGGACGGGCGCGTTCAACATCGAGCTCGAGCAGGTGCTGGCCTGGGATCCGGATATCATATTTATAGATCTGGAAGGTCTGAAGCTCATAAACGAGCATTATGAAACGACGCCGGAATATTACGAGCAGCTGCAGGCGGTGAAAAACGGACGCGTGTATTCGCAGATATCATATCGTTCCAGCGCATCGAATCTGGAGACGGCACTGGCAGACACGTATTATGCGGGAACGGTCATCTATCCGGAGCAGTTTGAGGACGTGGATCCTGCAGCCAAGGCGGACGAGATCTTCAACAAGCTGCTGGGAACGAACTTCTATGGAACGCTGAAGGAGAACGGGTATGAGTTTAAAGAGGTTGTCATCGGACAGAGATAGCTGGGATCCGGCATACCGAAAAAAACATGTGCACAGTATACTTTTTCTGATGCTGCTGGCAGTCATACTGCTGCTGGCTGTCCTGATCTCGCTGTGGGCGGGATCATACGATACGTCGCTTACGCAGATGGTAAAGGGTATATTCGGCGCGGCCGGAGACGAGAGGATAAATATTGTGGTGCAGGATGTGAGGCTGCCGAGGATATGTACGGCGCTGGTAGCCGGCGCCGGGCTTGGTGTGGCCGGCTGCATCCTGCAGGTGATACTCCACAACCCTCTGGCTTCGGCTTCAACGCTGGGCGTTTCGCAGGGAGCGGGATTCGGGGCAGCCTTTGCCATCATCGTCCTGGGTGCGGGAGTATCCGGCGGCGGGAGCTTTGCGATACCAGCCTGCGCCTTTGCCGGCAGCATGGCGGTGGCGCTCGTGATCATGGGACTGTCTAGGCTGAGACAGATCTCGCCGGAAGCCATAATCCTGGCCGGAGTCGCGATAAGCTCGCTGTTTACGGGAGCGACGACGCTGCTGCAGTACTTTGCCGACGAGGTGGAACTGGCGGCCATAGTTTTCTGGACCTTCGGCGATCTCGGCAACGCTTCATGGGGGGATATACGGCTGATGGCGATAGTGACGCTCATATGCTGCGTCTGGTTCATCCTCCACAGGTGGGATTTCAACGGGCTGCTGAGCGGCACCGAGACGGCCATCAGTCTGGGAATAAACGTCAGACGGCTCACGGTGTCCAACATGGTGCTGTGCTGCTTCATGGCGGCCGTCATAGTATCGTACATCGGGCTGATAAATTTCATCGGCCTCGTAGCTCCGCATATCGTCAGGCGTATAGTAGGCAACAATCACGTATACCTGATACCCGGCTCGATAATGGCCGGCAGCTCGCTGCTGCTGCTGGGAGATCTGCTGGCCAGAACGGCGATCAGCCCGGTGATTCTGCCGATAGGAGCTATCACTTCGTTTCTGGGAGCGCCGCTGTTTCTGTATCTGCTGTTCAAGGGGAGAGGCAAGGGATGTTAGAAGTAAAGGAACTGAGATTTCATTATCCGGGAGGACCGCAGGTCCTGCAATCGGTCAGCTTCGAGCTGGAGGCGGGAAAATTCCTGGCCGTGCTGGGCAACAACGGCGCCGGCAAGAGCACGATGCTGAAATGCTTCAATAAGATACTTTCGCCGGACAGCGGCAGCGTGCGGCTGGAAGGTGAAGAACTCCTCAACATGACGACGCGAGAGGTGGCGAGGAGGAGTGCCTTTGTAGCGCAGACCGTACCCGAGACGCAGATGACGGTTCACGATATGGTGATGCTGGGGCGGCGTCCGTATATGACGTGGGGTTTCACGGAGAAGGATCACGAGATCGTTCATGAAGCTATGGAAAGCCTGCAGCTGATGCAGATGCGCGGCAGGTATCTGAACGAGCTCAGCGGCGGAGAGCGTCAAAAGGTTATGCTTGCCAGGGCGCTGGCACAGCAGCCGAAGCTGCTGCTGCTCGACGAGCCGACCAGCAACCTCGACATCAGGAACCAGTATCAGGTGTTGGAAATCGTCAGGGGAATATGTGAAGGTGAAGGCATAACGGCGATCGTAGTCATGCACGATCTCAATCTGGCGCTGCGGTTTTGCGACAGACTGCTGCTGCTGCAGGACGGAGAGGTCTATCGCTACGGCGGACAGGAGATACTGGATAGACAGGCCGTTCGCGAAGTGTACGGCATCGACGGCGAGGTCGCCGAGGTGCGGGGCAGGAGAGTGATCCTGGTAGACTGAGCAGGGCAGTAAGAAAGGAAGAGGAAGAGCATCATGGATCTGGAAAGATTAAAAAGGGAATGGATACAACCTGCGAATCGGGGAGAGGACACGGACGCCGGCATGTGGGACAGCCGAGCCGGAGAATTTGCCAAAAAGCCCATACCTGACAGAAGGGAAAACCTTTTTTTGAAGTATATATGGCAGCGGCTGCAGCCGGGGCCGGAAACGAAGGTGTTGGATATCGGCTGCGGCGCCGGGCAGTATTCGCTGGCGCTGGCGCAGACGGCCGGCCAGGTCACCGGCACGGACGTTTCGCCGAAGATGATCGAAGCTGCACGGCGAAGCGCTGCGGAGACGGGCACGGGCAACGTGGAATTTATGACGCTGGACTGGGCGGACGCGGATATCGACAATCTCGGCTGGCGCGGCAAATACGACCTCGTCTTTGCTCACATGACGCCGGCTGTATGCGACTATCATACGCTGGAAATGATGAACAGCTGCGCCGCCGGACACTGCTTTATCGTCAAGCCTGTGAGGCGCAGAGATTCCGTACTGGACGGCGCGCTCAAGGCAGCGGGTCTTGACGGACGGCGGCACCGGAACGATATGATTCCCAATATATTCGCATACCTGTGGCTGAACGGCTATACGCCCGAGATCATAGCAGGGGATGCCGAGTGGACCTCGGAGCGCTCGGCGAGAGATATGATCGACTGGTGCATATTCCGTCAGAGCAGCAACAGATGCAGAGAGCTGAGTGCGCAGGAAAAGGCGGCGATCGACGATTATATTATGGATAAAAGCATAGACGGAGTGGTGACGGAGGAGATATCGGCGCAGATAGTGACGATATACTGGAACGTAAAGGAGCGTTACGGGCATGAATGATACGATATGGAACAGGTGCAGAGAATTTCACGGACACGAGTGCGGCGGCCTTACCATAGGCTATAAGGCGGCGCTGTATGCTGTCAGGCTGCTCAAGCTTGATACAGAGAAAGAAGGCGGACAGATGACGGGGATCTCGCCGGACGAGGAGCTCGTCTGCATTTCCGAAAACGACGCCTGCGGCGTGGATGCGATCCAGGTGATACTGGGATGCAGCGTGGGAAAAGGAAATCTGCTCTTTCATCTGCGGGGCAAGCAGGCGTTTTCGTTTTACGACAGGAGACCGGGCAGGTCGGTACGGCTGGTGCTGAAGCCAAAGCCGGAGGGGATGACGAGAGAGGAATCGTTCGCTTATTATCAGAGCCTCGAGCCGGAGGAAATGTTCGA
>CASESB010000023.1 GCA_949290475.1 uncultured Bacillota bacterium | reverse complement strand
CGTCAGGAGCTCATGAATAACCAGAGGCTTCTGCTCGATCTTGATCTGTTCATGGCTAAGGGCAGGCTGTCGGTGGAAATGGGCGGTGAGGAGCCGGAGATAAACGAGAGCGGCATCATGGATCTGAGAGCGGCGAGACATCCGCTGATAGACAGGGACAGCGTAGTGCCGATAGATATAAAGCTGGGTGAGGATTACGAGACTCTGGTCATAACAGGACCGAACACTGGAGGCAAGACGGTTACGCTGAAGACTGCCGGTCTGCTGGCGCTGATGGCGCAGGCCGGACTTCACATACCGACGGCTCCGGGAAGCCGCCTGCCTGTATACAGGCAGATATTCGCGGATATAGGCGATGAGCAGAGCATAGAACAGAGCCTGTCAACATTTTCCTCGCACATGACCAATATCGTGGGCATAGTGGACGAGGCTGACGGCAGCAGTCTTGTGCTGCTGGACGAACTGGGAGCGGGAACCGATCCCACCGAGGGCGCAGCGCTGGCGATAGCCATACTGGAAAAGCTGAGATCGCTGGGAGCGTATTCCATAGCGACGACGCATTATACCGAGCTGAAAAAATACGCCATATCGACCCAGGGCGTTGAAAATGCTTCCATGGAGTTCAATGTGGAGACTTTGAGCCCTACATACAGGCTGGTTACAGGTATCCCGGGGAAATCGAACGCCTTTGAGATCTCAGCCAAGCTGGGACTTTCGGCGGAGATCACGGACAGAGCCAGACAGCTTCTGGAGGAGGGCGACATCGCCTTCGAGGATGTGATTACAGCGCTGGAGGAGGACAAGCGTCGGGCCGAAGAGGAACGCGACGAGGCGATAATGCTCAATATCCAGATGAAGAGGATGAAGGAGGAGCTTGAGGAGAAAACTCGCAGGCTCGATGAGCGCCGCGAAAGGGAGCTGGCAAAAGCCAGAGAACAGGCGCGCGAGATAGTCAGGGAAGCAAAGGATGTTTCCAGAGAGGTGCAGGAGGAGCTTAAGGCTCTGGCAAAGCTGGAAAGCATGGGCGAGCGGAACGCGGGCTTTGACAGGAACAGGAAGCGGCTCCGTGAGCTGGAAAAGAAGAACCGCGAGACGATAAAGCGCGAGACAAATAAGGAACCGGTGGATCCTGACAGACTGTCTCTGGGCGACAGGGTGAAGATACTTACTCTCGATCAGAATGGCGAGATAATATCGCTGCCTGACGAAAAGGGTAATCTGCAGGTGCAGGTAGGCATGATAAAGATAGGCGTAAACATATCGGATATCATGCTCATAGACGGCGGCAAGCCGAAGAAAAAGAAAAAAGCCTCCGGATACGGGCGGCTGTACAAGAAAAAGGCTCAGACCATATCCACGTCGGTTGATGTTCGCGGTAAGAACATGGATGACGCGGTGATGGATGTGGAAAAATATATAGACGATGCCTTCATCTCCGGACTCGGTGAAGTCACGGTGATACACGGCAGAGGCGAGGGAATACTGAGAAAGGGCATACAGGAGATGCTCAGGAGAAACAGAAACGTAGAGAGCTTCAGAAGCGGCGGCTTCAACGAGGGTGGAGACGGCGTGACCGTGGTGAAGCTGAAATAGCGCAAACGACAAAATATCGAATCGAAGAGGAGAGGAAAAATGATAAGCTATAAGGAAAAGATCGCGGATATACTGGCTCCGCAGATAGAAGGGCTGGAGAAGCATGAGATAATGGCCATGATAGAGGTTCCTGCCGACAGCAAGATGGGTGATTACGCATTCCCGTGCTTCAAGCTGGCGAAGATCCTGAGAAAGGCGCCGCCGCTTATTGCTAAGGGCATAGCGGAGGCTATAGAAGGAGAGGCGCTTTTTGAAAGGGTGGAGAGCGTCAACGCCTATGTCAACATGTTCGTCTCCAGAGAGGATATGGCGGCGAACGTCATCGGCGAAGTGCTGAAGCAGGGCGATGATTACGGCAGGAGCGATATCGGCGCCGGTAAGACGGTGATCGTGGAGTATTCGTCGCCGAACATAGCCAAGCCTTTTCATATCGGACATATCAGGAGTACGGTCATCGGCAACTCCATATATAAGATCTACGATTTCCTCGGTTACGATACGGTGAGGATAAACCATCTCGGCGATTACGGCACACAGTTCGGCAAGATGATATGCGCCTACAGGAGATGGGGCAACAGGGAAGACGTGATAAAGGAACCGATAAAATCACTGCTTTCGTATTATACGAAATTCCATGAAGAGGCGGAAAAGGATCCGTCTCTGGAGGATGAGGCCAGAGCCATATTCGTAAAGCTGGAGAACGGCGAACCGGAGGAGGTCGAGCTCTGGCAGTGGTTCAGGGAAGAGAGTCTGAAGGAATTCAACAGAGTATACGATATGCTGGGCATAACCTTCGATTCATATAACGGCGAGAGCTTCTATTCAGACAAGATGCCGGCAGTCGTGCAGGAGCTGAAGGATAAGGGGCTGCTCGTGGAGGACGGCGGAGCGCAGATAGTGAAGCTTGATCAGTTCGATCTGCCGCCGGCTCTGATAACGAAGTCGGACGGCTCGACGCTCTATATCACGAGGGATATCGCCGCCGCCATCTACAGGAAGCAGACGTATGATTTTTACAAGAACATATACGTGGTGGCCTCGCAGCAGAATCTCCATTTCCAGCAGTGGATAAAGGTCATAGAGCTGATGGGATACGACTGGGCCAATGACTGCGTGCACGTGCCGTTCGGACTCGTCAGCATGGAGGACGGAACCATGTCCACAAGGCAGGGCAGGGTAATATTCCTCGAGGATGTTCTCAACAGAGCCGTGGAGAAGACGAGGGAGATAATACTGGAGAAGAACGTCAATACGGAGAACATAGAGGAAACGGCCAGAGACGTAGGTATCGGAGCCGTGGTGTTCAACGAGCTTTCCAATTACAGGATAAAGGATTACGTGTTCTCCTGGGACAAGGTGCTGAATTTTGAGGGTGAAACGGGGCCTTATGTGCAGTACACTCACGCCAGAGCCTGCAGCATACTGAGAAATGCGGGAGAAGAGGTGGTCGCGGCAGCGAGCGGCGGCTTTGATGCGTCGAAGGTGACATCTGACAGCGCTCATGAGCTGATAAAGCTCATATACGAGATGCCGGAGGTCATCGCGGAGGCGGGCGAGAAGTATGAGCCTTCCATCGTAACGAGGCACATAGTCGATATGGCTCAGGCCTTCAATAAGTTCTATCATGACGAACACATACTGGTCGACGATGAAGACGAAAAGCAGGCCAGGGTGGCGCTGGTGATCGCGGCCAGGAACGCTATCAGAAACGGACTGGATCTTCTGGGCATGAAGGCGCCGGAAAGGATGTAACTGCGGCAGTAGCATAGAGGCGGGAGATGCGAACCCGCCCGGGAAGGATATGACGATGAGATACGAGGGAGATATATACAGGCCTCCCAGTGAGGCTTACAGCCTGCTTGTGCAGGTGACGATAGGATGCACTCACAACAAGTGCACATTCTGCAAGATGTTCAAGGATAAGAAATTCAGGGTCAGAAAGCTGGAGGAGGTGCTGGAGGATCTGGCGTGGGCCAGAAGACGTTACAGACGCGTGGACAGGATGTTCCTCTGTGACGGAGACGCGCTGGCGCTTTCCAACAACAGGCTGATGCCGATACTCAAGTACATAGCGGACAATTTCCCTGAATGTGAACGCGTGACGATATACGGCAGAGCTACGGACGTTCTCAAGAAGACTGACGAGGAAATGCGCGAGCTCTATGAGGCGGGGCTGACTATGGTATATCTGGGCGCTGAGTCGGGCAGCGATAAGGTGCTTAAGGATATATGCAAGGGTGAGACCAGAGAACAGCTCATAGAAGGCGTTAAAAGGATAGAAGCCTGCGGCATGAAGGCTTCCGTGACCTTCATATCAGGTCTTGCAGGAAAGGACGGCTGGGAGGATCATGCCATCCAGACGGGCACGATGATAAGCGAGATGGAGCCGTCGTACGTCGGACTGCTGACGCTGATCGTGGAGCCGTCCGTGCCGATGGCCAAGGATATAGAGTCGGGCAAGATGAAGCTGCTGACGGCCGATGAGGTGATGGCGGAGACGCTGCTGATGCTGGAAAATACCAATGTGACTAAGAAATGCGTGTTCAGGAGCAATCATGCTTCAAATTACGTTTCCTTGCGCGGCGATCTGCCGTATGACAAGGAAAAGATGATGGCGACGCTGAGAAAAGCGATGGAAAATCACGACATGTTTAAGGATGAGAGATTCAGGGCGCTCTGATCCGGCGGAGGGGGCATATGTGCGCAGAGAGCAGATTTGACATAAGGAGCAGAGACGACAGGATCGGCAGGTATTTCAGAAAGTATCTCGACAGGTTCGTGTTCGTCGAGTTTGCCGATGCTTTTATCGGCAGGACGCCTGCCGGAGAGCTGATGCGCGGCATTCCCATGCCTCTCAGAAAGGAGGAGGTGCAGGGCTTTGCGAACGGCGCCGGCGCCGATATGACAGTCATAGCGGAAAACATGACGCGCGTCATGGGCTGTGATCCTCACTTTGAATATACGGAGAATTATGCAGCTGTTCTGCGGGCTATGTTCGGTGATGATGTGCATAAGACGATGACCGAGGAAGGTCGCGCGGCGGCGAGCAGGGGCGAGATGGATAACGCCTGCATACATTTCCGGGCGGCGCTCTGTGTGGATCAGGACAGCGTTGAGGCCATGTACGGATATGCAAGATCGTGCCGCGCCATGTATCTTGCCAGTGAAAACGAAGAGTATACCGGACGCTTCAAGGCGGAAGCCCTGGACTGGTTCGAGATCTTGACGCTGAGTCATCCGCAGTTCCCCGAGGGCTACTATTATCTGGGCTATGCATATCTTAACATGGGGCTGTACAAAAAAGCCGAGCTGACCTGGAGGACGTTCGTGAAGATGGCGCCTGCAGGCAAGGATCGTGAAGAGATCGAAGAGCGTCTGTCTCAGATGACGGAGCCGCTCATGATCGAAGCCGGCTGCAACTCCGTTATTGCAGGCAAATACGATGCCGGAGCCGAACAGCTGGAGGCATTCTTGGGCTCGCGCTTCGATAAATGGTGGCCGCTCCATTACTATCTCGGCGTGGCGTATGAGATGACCGGCAGGCGCGAGGAAGCCGTGCGGGAGCTGAAGGAGGCTCTGAAGCTCAACGGCAGCAACCTGGAGATAATGGAGGAGCTGCTGGCTATATACGAGGACGAAGATGACGAGAGCAATATCGAGAAGTATTCCCGTAAGATCGAAATGGTCAGGCTGGCAATGGATGAGGAAAAACAGGCAAGCATGGAGGAGATACGCCGTGAAGACGAGGAACTGATGCGCGGCGAGCCAAAACCGCTGGACCCGGAGATCATACAGATCAAATGATGGCGGGAAGCACCGAAGTATGCGGGGCTGCGCAGAAGTATACGGGGCTGCGCAGCGCGGACGCGGATTTGTTAAAACGGCGGATTATTCATATGAATTTAACACTTTCGACCATAAAATCCGTGATCTTGCGAGGTGATTTGTTAAAATTCAAGAAAACACTTTAAGTATTAACACATTTCATATCTCCTGAAGGCTGTTTTCTGTTAAAAATGAAATGTTTTTTTGCTTTGTTAACAACTCGCAGGCTTGAGTCTTTTCGTACAAGCCGTTATTTGTTAAAAACACCGTTCAACTTAGATATATTAACAACCTGGCGCAAGGTGCGGCGAGCTTCGGGCTCATAACCCGGAGGCCGGCAACGAGCAACACGCCGCGCCTGCAGTGTATGTTAATAAAAATGTAGAATTTGTAATGTGTTAAGACATATGTTACAGAAATAGAGAAAAAAGAGAGATACTCTGATACAATAGTTTTTTATCTACAAAGAAAGCGATGTTATAGGATTATATGTATTCCAAGAAATAACAGTTGAAAAGTATATCCTTTGATAGATGAATTTTGAAATTTCCGTTACGAATAAATTTTTTGATGGTGGTTGATATTGAACATATCAAAAGTCACAAAGGAACCCTCAGGGTATATCATCATGCTCTGAAAAGACGGGAAAATCTAAGGAGAAGATTTTACTATGGATCATTTTAAACTCGTATCAGAATACAAGCCCACAGGCGATCAGCCGCAGGCGGTGGACAGGATAGCAGCCGGGATTTTGCAGGGCAAGAGGGCGCAGACCCTGATGGGAGTCACGGGATCGGGCAAGACGTTCACGATGGCTAATATCATAGAGAGGGTCAATAAGCCGACGCTCGTCATATCTCACAACAAGACGCTGGCGGCGCAGCTTCACGGCGAATTCAAGGAGTTCTTCCCTGATAACGCCGTGGAATTTTTTGTCAGTTACTACGACTATTATCAGCCGGAGGCGTATGTGCCGTCGACTGATACGTATATAGAAAAGGATTCGGATATAAATGCGGAGATCGAGAAGCTGAGACACTCGGCGACGGCGGCTCTCTCGGAGCGCCGTGACGTGATAATAGTCGCCAGCGTGTCCTGCATATACGGACTGGGAAGCCCGATAGACTACGAGAATCAGGTCATATCGCTGCGCCCCGGCATGGAGAAGGACAGGCAGGAGCTGATGCGCAAGCTGGTGGATATACAGTACACCAGGAACGACATCGCCATGGAGCACGGGAATTTCAGGGTACGCGGAGACACGATAGATATCTATCCGGCAGGTGCGGAGAATGCCGTCAGGATAGAGCTGTTCGGTGACGAGGTGGAGACGATCAAGGAGATAAACCCCGTAACGGGAGAGATAGTCGGGCTCAGGAATCACGTGGCCGTGTATCCGGCGTCGCACTATGTCACCAGTAAAGAGAACATCGAACGGGCGATCGGAACTATAAGCGCGGAGCTTGATGAGCGGATCGAATGGTTTCGCGACAGAGGCAAGCTCATCGAGGCACAGCGCATAGAGCAGAGGACGAGATACGATATGGAGATGCTGCGCGAGGTGGGAACGTGCAAAGGCATAGAGAATTATTCGCGCCACATAACAGGGCTTCCGCCGGGATCGCGGCCGTATACCTTGATAGACTATATACCGGATGATTTTCTGATAATAATAGACGAGTCTCACGTCATGCTGCCGCAGCTGCGCGCCATGTATGCCGGAGACCGTTCCAGGAAGCAGTCGCTCGTGGATTACGGGTTCAGGCTGCCGTCCGCGCTTGACAACAGACCTTTGAAATTTGAAGAGTTCAACGAGCTCGTCAATCAGATACTTTACGTCAGCGCCACGCCGGCAGAGTATGAGCGGGAACAGAGCGGCGGTATATCGGCAGAGCAGATCATACGTCCTACAGGTCTTCTCGATCCCGTCATAGAGCTTCACAAAACAGAGGGGCAGATGGACCATCTGATAGGGGAGATAAACAGGACTACGGAAAAGGGAGAGAGGACTCTGGTCACGACGCTGACGAAGAAGATGGCGGAAAGCCTCACCGATTATCTCAAGAATGCAGGCATCAGAGTCAGATATCTGCATTCGGAGATAGATACGCTGGAGCGCATGGAGATAATACGCGATCTGAGGCTGGGAGCGTTCGATGTGCTGGTAGGCATCAACCTGCTGAGAGAAGGACTCGACATACCGGAGGTTTCGCTGGTGGCGATACTGGATGCCGACAAGGAGGGATTTCTGAGAACGGAAACATCGCTGATACAGACGATCGGCAGGGCTGCCAGAAATGCCGACAGCAGGGTTATCATGTACTGCGACGGTATAAGCAGGGCAATGAGAGCAGCCATAGATGAGACGGAGAGAAGAAGAAGGATACAGAGCGAATACAACAAGGAGCATGGCATAACGCCTCAGAGCGTCAGGAAGGCTGTCAGGAGCGTTATCGAGGCCACGCATGTGGCGGAGGACGATCTCAGCTATGAAGGCAAGAGCCCTTTGGAGCTGACGAAGAAGGAGCTGAAGGATTACGTAGGCAAGCTGGAAAAGGAAATGAAACAGGCCGCTGCGGATCTGCAGTTCGAGCGTGCTGCCCAGCTCAGGGATATGATATTCGAGTACAGAGCGCATATGTAACCGATGATTATTATGAGGATACAGGAGCATGATATATGGCTAAGGATATAGTGATAAAGGGCGCCAGAGAAAATAATCTTAAAGGAATAGATGTGACGATACCGAGGGATAAGCTCGTGGTACTGACTGGGCTTTCCGGTTCGGGCAAATCGTCGCTTGCTTTTGATACCATATATGCGGAGGGGCAGAGAAAGTACATGGAGAGCCTTTCCTCGTATGCCAGGCAGTTTCTGGGGCAGATGGAGAAACCGAACGTCGAGTATATAGAAGGGCTTTCGCCGGCCATTTCCATAGATCAGAAGACTACTAACAAGAACCCGCGCTCGACGGTAGGCACGGTAACGGAGATATACGATTATCTCAGACTGATGTATGCCAGGATAGGCATACCTCACTGTCCTGTATGCGGCCGGGAAATCTCAAGTCAGACCATAGACCAGATAACCGAGCTGCTGATGATGGAGGGAGAAGGCACGAAGCTGACGATACTGGCGCCCGTCGTACGTCAGAGAAAGGGCCAGCATGAGAAGATCCTGGAAAGGATCAGGAAGGAAGGCTTTACGCGAGTCAGGGTCGACGGGGAGATAAAGCTGCTCGGCGAGGATGAGATAAAGCTGGAAAAGACCTTCAAGCATACCATAGAGATCGTAGTTGACAGGATCAAGGTTAGGGACGGCGTTCAGAGCAGGCTGTCAGAGGCGTGCGAGCTGGCTATCAGCCACGGAGACGGACTCGTACAGGTCATAGTCGATAAGGGCGGCGAGCCGGAGGAAAGGACGTTCAGCACGAGTCTGGCGTGCCCGGAGCACGGAGTCAGCATAGAGGAGCTGGAGCCGAGGATGTTTTCCTTCAATAACCCGATGGGGGCGTGCCCTGAGTGCAACGGTCTGGGGTTCATACAGAGCATAGATCCCGATCTCATAATACCCGACAAGGACAAGAGCATAAACGAGAAATGCCTGGGTAACGTGTTCGCGACTATGGAGTACACGAGCTTTTACTGGCAGGTCATCAGGGCGCTGGCGGAGAAGTACGGAGCCGACATGGATACGCCGTATAAGGATCTGCCGAAAAAGTTTAAGGAAGTACTGCTGTACGGAACGGGTGATGAAAAGCTGCAGTACGTGTACACGAACAGAAACGGCGATACGCAGAACCGCAATCATACGTTTGAAGGCGTCATAAACAATCTCGAACGCAGATACCGCGAGACAGGTTCCGAATGGATCAAGGAAAAGATGGAAAAGTACATGCGGATCACACAGTGCCCGGCTTGTCACGGCAATAAGCTCAAGCCGGAGCTGCTGGCAGTGACCGTGGGCGGCAGGAACATCATGGAATTCTGCGATATGTCGGTAGCGGAGGCCATAGAGTTCGTAGACAGTCTGCAGCTTTCGGACACTCACATGAAGATAGCTGAGGAGATACTCAAGGAAATAAAGGGGAGATTGAAGTTCCTGGCGAATGTGGGACTGGACTATCTGACGCTGTCGAGAGCGGCCGCGACGCTTTCCGGAGGCGAGTCGCAGCGCATCAGGCTGGCGACGCAGATAGGTTCAGGACTGGTGGGCGTGCTGTATATACTTGATGAGCCGAGCATCGGGCTGCATCAGAAGGATAACGCCATGCTGCTGGAAACGCTGAGGCGACTCACCGATATAGGGAATACGCTCATCGTGGTGGAGCACGATGAGGATACGATGTATGCTGCCGACCACATAGTCGATATCGGACCCGGCGCAGGCATCAACGGAGGAGAGTTGGTGGCGCAGGGAACCGTGGAGGATATAAAGAACTGCCCGGAGTCTGTCACCGGTCAGTATCTAAGCGGGAAAAAGAGTATAACCGTTCCCGATAAGAGACGTGAGGGCAACGGCAGGAGTATAGAGATAAAGGGTGCGGCTGAGAACAACCTCAAGGGCATAGATGTGAAGATACCGTTAGGTAAAATGGTGTGCGTGACAGGAGTTTCCGGATCAGGCAAGAGCAGTCTGATAAACGAGATCCTGTATAAAGCGGTGGCTGCCGAGATGTACGGCAGTAAGGAAAAGCCGGGCAAGCATAAGAGCATAAAGGGCCTTGAGAACATAGATAAGATAATAGATATCAACCAGGCGCCGATAGGAAGAACGCCGCGTTCCAATCCTGCTACGTATACTGGCGTGTTCACTCACATACGCGATCTTTTCGCGCAGCTTCCTGAAGCAAAGCTGCGCGGCTACGGCAAGGGAAGATTCAGCTTTAACGTCAAGGGCGGAAGATGCGAAGCCTGTAACGGTGACGGGATCATAAAGATAGAGATGCACTTCCTGCCGGACGTATATGTTCCTTGTGAGGTCTGCAAGGGCAGGCGGTATAACAGGGAGACCCTTGAGGTGAAGTACAAGGGCAAGAGCATCTTCGACGTCCTGGATATGAATGTCGAAGAAGCCACGGAATTCTTCAAAAATATACCCACCATATCGAGACAGCTGCAGACGTTGATGGAGGTGGGGCTCGGATATATCAAGCTGGGCCAGCCGAGCACGGAGCTTTCCGGCGGCGAGGCTCAGAGGATCAAGCTGGCGTCTGAGCTTTCCAAGAGAAGCACGGGCAAGACGCTGTATATACTCGACGAGCCGACTACCGGTCTGCATTTTGCGGATGTCGATAAGCTGCTGTCGGTGCTGGACAAGCTGGTGGATTCAGGCAACACTGTAGTCGTGATAGAGCATAATCTCGACGTGATAAAGCGCGCCGATCACATCATAGATCTGGGACCTGACGGCGGCTTTCGCGGAGGCACCATCGTGGCGCAGGGCACGCCTGAAGAGGTTGCACAGGTGAGAGGCTCTTATACGGGAGAGTTCCTGCGTAAGATATTGAAGTGATGTTGCCGGACGGAGCCGGAGGAGAAGACCGTTTCGCGAAAAATTCGTGATGCGGTCTTATTTTTGTGTTTCAGGGCTTTACTCAGCCCTAAGGGCAGAGTTTATAATCGAAATATAAAGGTAAGAGAGGAAGTGACAGAGATGAACGATATCGTAAACAAGCCGTCTGTAACGGGCGACGAGAAGACTGATATGCTGCGCGCTGCCATAGAGCACAGAGCCACTTGGTTCTGCCTGCTGCTGGAGCAGATAAAGGAAAAAGGGCTGGATCCTGAGGAAATCGCCCGTAAAGCTGTTTATGAGTGCGGGCTTTTTCACGGCGCCGACAAGCTGGACAGATGTGCGGACAGCGAGGATCTCAGGGAATTTCTCAAGGTGTTTGCCGATGAGAATACGCGGAAGGTATTCGAGATGGAGGTAGTGGAAAATACGAAGGATAAGCTCTATATAGACTTTCATTACTGTCCGCTGGTCGCCGCGTGGAAAAAACTCGGCATGCCCGATGAGGCGCTGCCATTGCTATGCGATATAGCTATGGACGGCGACAGAGGTATTTGCGCGAAAATGGGCTATGACTTCAAGCTGGGAAAAGTTATAGCGAAGGGTGAAGGCATCTGCGAGATAAGGATAGATCGCGGCAGAGAATAATACGCAAATAATTACGCCGGCACGGTATCGTTGTAACGTAAGGGGGTATATCACATATGAAGACAGAAACGGTAAAGGCATACAAAGAAATATTGCGTTTCGAACTCGTACCGGCATTCGGATGCACTGAACCGGGGGCAGTCGCTTATGCGGCTTCCAAAGCCAGGGGATTGCTGGGAGGATTTCCCGACCATATTGACATCACGTGCAGCGGCAATATAATAAAAAATGTGAAGGGTGTGACGGTTCCTAATTCCGGAGGGATGCGAGGCATAGACGCCGCCGCTATACTGGGAGCCGCTATCGAGTGCGGCTCAGAAGAGCTGGAGGTGCTCAGCCTGGCGACGGAGGAAGATCGCAAACGGGCAGGGGAGCTGGTGGGCACGGGGTTCTGCACGTGTCATCTCGAAAGCGACGAGGGCAATGTCTATATAAGAGTGACTGCAACGAAGGGCAGAGATGAAGCCGAGGTCATCATCAGAGACAGACATACGAACATCATATATATGAGAAAGAACGATGAAGTGCTGCTGCAGAACGATTCCGAAAGTGATGAACTGAGGATGGAGGAGCTCAAGAAAAAGCTGAACGTCCGCGATATCATAGAATTTGCCGATAACGCCGATTACAGCGATATGGCGGAGCTGCTGAGAGATCAGGTGCGCTTCAACGAGAAGGTCGCTGAGGAAGGTATGAGAAACGAGTACGGCGCTGCCGTCGGCAGGATGCTGCTCGAATGCGGCGGCAACAGTATCAGAAACCGCGTCAGAGCTTATGCGGCTGCAGCTTCAGACGCCAGGATGGGCGGCTGCTCGCTGCCGGTAGTTGTAAATTCATGCAGCGGGAATCAGGGCATAACGACCAGCGTGCCTGTGGCCGAGTATGCCAGGGAGCTGGGAGTAGCCGAAGATAAGATGTACCGCGCATTGATACTGAGCAATCTGGTGGCCGTTCACATCAAGCGCCACATCGGAGTGCTGTCGGCATTTTGCGGAGCGGTCAGCGCGGGCTGCGCTTCAGGAGCGGCGGTGACGTATATGTGCGGAGGAACGTACGAGCAGATATGCGCTACGATAATCAATACGCTGGCCAATGTGGGCGGTATAGTCTGCGACGGCGCCAAGGCGAGCTGCGCAGCTAAGATAGCCTCGTCGGTGGATGCGGCTATGATGGCTCATGATATGGCTATGAGAGGCAAACGCTTCGCGGGTGGCGAAGGTATAGTCGCCGGCGACGTAGAAAAGACCATCGCCAATGTCGGCAGGGTCGGAAAGGACGGCATGAGAGAGACCGACATAACGATACTCAACATCATGCTGGAGGATGAGAACAGGATAAGCTGATATGAATACGAAAACCGTCTGTGAAAAACTATCGGTGACGCCGAAGATGCTGAGAATATATGAGGAGCAGGGCCTAATAAGTCCTCAGCGCATGGAAAATAATTATCGCGACTACTCCGTCGAAAACCTCGTGCAGATCGAAACGATTTCGATACTCAGGCGTCTGGGATTTTCCACCGATGAGATAAGATCCATCCTCAGCCTTGACAGGACGAGGAACGAATATCTGGATATGTTTTATCTGCAGTACAAGGCCATCGAATCGCAGATCAACGAGCTTAGAGAAAAGAAGAGCGAGCTGCGAGAGACTATAAACAAGATGATGGACAGCTGCGATCGTGATGATATCAACGAGATAATACTTACGGGCAGAGACGGCGGCAACGGCAAGTTCATAAGCTATGATGATGTAGTGAATGCCTGGAATTTTGATGATATGGCGGCGGACTTCATCGAAAGATACATGAAGGAGGATATCCCCTATCAGCGCACGATAGCGAGACTGCGTGAGATCATAGTGGATATGGGTGAGATGACGTTTACGGATGTGGGCTGCGGCATATGCAATCTCTGGGATGACGACGGCAGAGAAAGAGATGTGATCGCTATCGACAAGAGCCTGCCGATGCTGCTGGAAAGCCGCAAGAAGCTGCCGTGGATAAAACTGGTCATGGACGACATACTGACTCTGGATCCGGGGGAGTACAGAAAGAGCGATGTAGTGATATCGGCCTTCATGATACATCACATAGAGTATCGCGATCAGTTCAGGGCGATAGACAATATCGCGGCCTTGTGCGGGAACGGCGGGACGGTGATCATCGCTGACAGGTGCTATCGTGATCCGGCGATGAAGGGCAGCGATTCGACGGAGTTCTTCGTTATCGCAGATGAGATCAGGGAATATCTGCTGCTGAAGAAAATGGATGTTGATATGGAATTTACCGACGAGGGCATGGTGATACTGATCGCCCGCGGGAAGTGAGAAGACGGCCGCCGCACAAAGCGGCTTTTTTCTTTTGTAAAATTGATTGTGGACAATTTGGATAGGTGGTATAATGATTGTTACGATTGGACACGGCGTTGCCGCAATGAAACAATCATTGAATCATGTTTCGACAAGCTCGCATGGTATAATGATTGTTGCGGTTGGACACGGCGTTGCCGCAATGGAACAATCATTGAACCAATGACTAAATTTACGATGATCGGATGGTGAGATATTGAATGCCAGAAAAATGAGCTTCCTGCTGATGTGCTTCCTCGTATGTGCGTGGGGGCTTGACTACACGGTTGCGAAGGAGGCTCTTAATCTGCTGGAGCCTATGAATCTGCTGTTCCTGAAGTACCTCGTAGGGACGATAGTGGTACTGTGCTTCAAGCTGAAGCAGGACAGGAAGACGATAGTCCGTCCTAAGGACATACCGTTTTTTATCATATGCTCAATAACGGGCGAGATACTGTACTTCTTTTGTGAATACTCGGCGATGGATTATCTGCCGGTATCGCTGATAACGATAATATTGTCATTCGTTCCGGCAGTTTCGATAATCGCCGAAAGAGTGATATTTAAGAAGCGGTTTACGGCCAAGATGATGCTGGGAGTTATAATCTGCGTGATCGGCATAGCCATAATTATAGGTGCAGATTTCAACATGCTGTTCCAGGGGCGTATGATAGGATATATGCTGGCATTCGGAGCCGTGGTGTCGTGGAATATATATAATTTCATCACAGCGCATGTATCGGATAAATACACCGCGCCGACTATGGCTTTCAATCAGCTGGTATGTACGAGCCTTCTGATCGGCCCGTACGCCATACATACGATGCCTCCTGCAAGTGATTTCACACCGGGAGTGATAATCGGAATAATATATCTCGGCTGCATAAGCGCGGGGATCGGATTCATGATCACGGTGAGGAGCCTCAAGGTGCTGGGGCCTACGATATCCGCCATGTTTTCCAATTTTCTTCCGGTGACGGCCACGTTTTTCGGATGGCTGTTCCTGGGAGAATCCATAGGGCCTGCGCAGATCGCCGGCGGTGTGATAGTTGTCGCTTCATCGTGCATAGTAATAAGGGAAAAAGGCAGGATTGAGGAGCGGCTTGATGATAAAACGGAGGGACGGTTAAATGAAAGAGAAGCTTAACCTTACGATGCTGACGGATTTTTATGAAATAACCATGGCTAATGGATATTTCTGCAGTGAAATGACGGATGACATAGCATGTTTCGATATGTTTTTCAGAAGGGTGCCTGATGAGGGCGGATATGCCATAATGGCAGGTCTGCAGCAGCTCATCGATTACCTCGACGGACTGGAATTCACGGATGACGACATAGAATTCCTCAGGAGCAAGGGCATATTTGACGATAAATTTCTCGAGTATCTGAGAAACTTCAAGTTTGCCTGCGATGTCTGGGCTGTTCCGGAGGGGACTCCGATATTCCCCGGCGAGCCTATAATAACGGTCAGAGGACCTGTGATGCAGGCTCAGTTCATCGAGACGATGATACTGCTGATAATCAACCATCAGAGCCTCATAGCCACGAAGGCCAGCAGGATAGTCAGAGCGGCCGCAGGCAGACCGGTCATGGAATTCGGTACCAGAAGAGCTCACGGCGCGGCAGCTGCCGTATACGGGGCCAGAGCTGCCTACATAGGCGGCTGTGCCGGTACGGCATGTACCATATCGGACAAGGATCACGGGATCCCCGCTATGGGAACGATGGCTCACAGCTGGGTACAGATGTATGATGATGAATACGAGGCGTTCAAAAAATACGCGGAGATATATCCGACAAACTGCGTGCTGCTGGTAGATACGTACAATGTGCTCAAGTCCGGCGTTCCGGCAGCCATAAAGGTGTTCAAGGAGATGAAGCCGGAGAAGATGGGTATCAGGATAGACAGCGGAGATATCACTTACCTGACGAAGAAAGCCAGAAAGATGCTGGATGACGCCGGACTGCAGGAATGTTCCATCGTCGTATCGAATTCTCTGGATGAGTATCTCATCAGGGATATCATCTCCGAGGGCGCGTGCGTGGATTCGTTCGGCGTAGGTGAAAGGCTGATAACGGCAAGCTCCGAACCGGTATTCGGAGGAGTTTATAAGCTGTCGGCATTGGAAAAGAACGGCAGGATGATACCGAAGATCAAAAAGAGCGAAAACGTGGAAAAAATAACAAATCCGGGCTTCAAGAACGTATTCAGGCTCTTTGACAGGGACAGCAACAGAGCGCTTGCCGACGTGATAGTGCTCAACGGCGAGACGATACCTGAGGACGGAGAATATGAGATCTTCGATCCTGAGGCGGTATGGAAGAGGAAGAAGCTG
>CASESB010000022.1 GCA_949290475.1 uncultured Bacillota bacterium | reverse complement strand
GGAGACCACTCCGACGTTATGGCCTGCAGACAGACGGGATTCGCGATGCTGGCGTCGGGATCCGTGCAGGAGGTAATGGATCTGGGCGGTATCGCTCACCTTTCCGCGATAAAGGGAAGAGTGCCGTTCCTTCATTTCTTTGACGGATTCAGAACGTCGCACGAGATACAGAAGATCGAGGTCTTCAGCTACGATGATTACAAGAAGCTGGTAGACTGGGACGCCGTTCAGGAGTTCAGAGACAGAGCGCTCAATCCTGAGCATCCTGTGATCAGAGGTACGGCTCAGAACCCTGATATCTTCTTCCAGGGAAGAGAGGCGTCAAATAAATTCTACGATGCCATACCTGAGATCGTAGTCGAGTACATGGATAAGGTCAGCGAGCTGACGGGCAGAAGCTATAAGCCTTTCGATTACGTAGGTGCGCCTGATGCTGAGAGGATAATCGTGGCTATGGGATCGGTCTGCGAGACTATAGAGGAAACTATAAACAACATGAATGCCAAGGGCGAGAAGGTCGGCCTGATCAAGGTAAGGCTTTACAGACCTTTCGTGAAGAAGTACTTCATGGATGTACTGCCGGCTACGGTAAAGAAGATCGCTGTTCTTGACAGAACGAAGGAGCCGGGTTCGCTCGGCGAGCCGCTCTATCAGGACGTGAAGACGCTGCTCTTCGACGAGGATAATGCGCCTAAGGTTTACGGCGGAAGATATGGACTGGGATCAAACGATACGAATCCGGGCATGATTGAGGCTGTGTATGAGAACCTGGCTAAGGATGCGCCGCTCAACCACTTCACGGTAGGTATAGAGGACGACGTAACGAATCTTTCGCTGCCTCATGTTCCGGGCATCGCCATGGAGCCGGAAGGCACGATCAAGTGTAAGTTCTGGGGCCTCGGTTCCGACGGTACGGTCGGCGCCAATAAGACTGCCATAAAGATAATCGGTGATGAGACTGATATGTACGCGCAGGGATATTTTGCCTACGACTCCAAGAAGTCGGGCGGAGTTACGATATCCCATCTGAGATTCGGTAACCATCCGATACAGTCGACATATTTGATAAATCAGGCTGACTTCGTTGCTTGTCACAATCAGGCGTACATTAAGCAGTACGATATGCTGAAGGATCTCAGAGAAGGCGGCACGTTCCTTCTCAACTCGCTGTGGACTGATGCAGAGCTTGAGGAACATCTGCCGGCCAAGGTGAAGAGAGATCTGGCGGCCAAGAATGTCAAGTTCTACGTTATAGACGCAGGCAAGATCGCCGGCGAGATCGGACTCGGAAGCAGGATCAACATGATCATGCAGGCCGCGTTCTTCAAGCTGACGAATGTAATCCCTATCGACGACGCTGTTAAGTACCTCAAGGAAGGTATTGAGAAATCGTACGGTAAGAAGGGTCAGAATATAGTAGACATGAACTGCGCGGCAGTTGATCAGGGCATCACGGCTATCAGACAGGTAGAGGTGCCTGCAGCATGGGCTGACGCCAAGGATCCGGAGGGCAAGGCTGTAGAGCTGCCTGAGTTCATAGAGCAGGTGCTCATACCAATGAATAAGCAGGAGGGCGACGATCTTCCGGTAAGCGCCTTCGACGGCATAGAAGACGGTACGTTCCCTTCGGGTACGGCTGCTTATGAAAAGCGCGGCGTCGCGGCGTCGTTGCCTGAATGGATACCTGAAAACTGCATACAGTGCAACCAGTGCTCGTTCGTATGTCCGCACGCGGCGATCAGGCCTATGCTCCTTGATGAAAAGGAAAAGGCTGCTGCTCCGGCGGGCTTCGTGACGGTCGATGCCAAGGGCAAAGGCATGGAAGGTCTGCAGTACAGGATGCAGGTATCGGCGCTCGACTGCCTCGGCTGCGGAAACTGCGCGGATATTTGTCCTGCAAAGGACAAGGCTCTCGTGATGAAGCCGTTTGCAGAAGTAGAAAAGGAAAGCGAAAACTGGGATTACGGTATCAAGCTGCCTAGAAAGGAAGAGCGCGTCAATGTGCAGACCGTCAAGGGAAGCCAGTTCGCAAAACCATATATCGAATTTTCCGGCGCCTGCTCCGGCTGCGGCGAAACACCGTATATCAAGCTGGTAACTCAGCTTTACGGCGACAGGATGATGATCGCCAACGCTACGGGCTGCTCATCAATATGGGGCGCATCGGCTCCGTCGATGCCTTACTGCAAGGATGAGAACGGCAGAGGTCCTGCATGGGCGAACTCCCTCTTCGAGGATAACGCCGAATACGGCTACGGTATGGTAGTTGCTAACAAGCAGATCAGGGACAAGCTGGAAGAGACGATGAAGGCGCTTCTGGAAATGGATGTCGATGCAGAGCTGAAGACAGCCATGACGGAATGGATAGAGCATAAGGAAGACGGCAATGCGACCAGAGAGAAGAGCGATAACGTAGTTGCCGCCATAGAAAGCATGAAGGGCGGAGATGCCGAAGCCAAGGCTCTTTGCGACACTATCATCGAGCTGAAGGACTATCTTGTAAAGAAATCCATCTGGGCGCTCGGAGGAGACGGATGGGCTTACGATATCGGTTACGGCGGACTCGACCACGTGCTGGCATCGGGTGAAAACATCAACATCCTCGTGTTCGATACGGAAGTTTACTCCAATACGGGCGGACAGGCCTCCAAGGCGACTCCGGCTGCTGCCGTTGCCAAGTTCGCGGCCTCCGGAAAGAGGATCAAGAAGAAGGATCTCGGCCTGATGGCGATGTCGTACGGATATGTATATGTAGCGCAGGTAGGTATGGGAGCCGACAAGAATCAGCTGATGAAGGCGATCATCGAAGCTGAAAACTATGACGGACCTTCCATCATCATCGCATATGCACCTTGCATCAACCACGGCCTTAAGAAGGGCATGGGTAAGGCTCAGGAGAATATTAAGGACGCTGTCGATGCCGGATACTGGCACCTTTACAGATACAATCCTGATCTCAAGAAGGAAGGCAAGAATCCGTTCAGCCTCGATTCCAAGGAGCCTACGGCAAGCTTCAGAGACTTCATCATGGATCAGGTAAGGTATTCGTCGCTTGCTAAGGAGTTCCCGGAAGTAGCCGAAAAGCTCTTCGAGATGACGGAGGACAATGCGAAGGCCAAGTATCATACGTACAAGGAGCTGGCCGACAGAGATACGGCGCTGCTGTAAGGGTTGTAAGCGGCGAGCGGCTGGCGGTGAGTGTTTGGGCAGCTAGTTTCGGGCGACGAGCGCTGGTTTGCGGGCTGCTGGGCAGTGAGCAGGAACAACGGCCGGATTGCGAGCGGTTTGGACAGCGAGCGCTGCATTGCACCAATTTAGCCATAAATCAGCAGTTTAAGGGCAAAGGCAATTTGCAATAATTGCTATAAATACCTGATAAAGTAATGAAAATGCACCTATTTCTCATATTTTGAGAAATAAGGTGCATTTTTTATCGCCCGGGAGCACCAGCACGCAGCTGCCGTTGCCCCTAAAAACAAAAAAAGTATCGTATATGTGCATAAAATAAAAAAGTTGCCCTTATATAAAGAAAAATCGCGAAAAGAGTGCACGGAGATGTGAGGCAGACGCTGGACTGCGCTCTGAGCGCTTGGAAATAAGCGTGCAACAGGTGGTTCAATGGGTGGTGTCACGGAGCTGTAAAGCGGGGCGTGCTGAAGTATAGATTGATATCTGAAGCTGAAGCATGTTGAGTTGTGCAAGGCTGTGCATGAGAGATGTGTGAAGCTGGGATTTATGCTGGGCGCTCACTGGCAGCTCAGCATGTTCAGCGCCACGTATGCCTGGCCCAGGGCGATGCCGCCGTCGTTCGGGCTGACGGAGATATTGTAATAAGGCGTGAAGCCGTTATCGCGCAGCCTCTGCAGCGTGCTTTCCATGAGGATCTTGTTCTGGAAGGTGCCGCCGGTGAGAGCTACCTGTGATGCTCCGTGGCTTTCGCGTATCATCAGACACTGCTCGAGGATCATATCGGAGATCCTTTCGTGGAAAGAGAGCGCCAGATCTGATGCGGCGTCGCATCCGGGATGGCGTGCGGCAAAGGCCGCAGCATCCTCCAGCATGATGGCGCACTGTCCCTCGTAATCGTTGAAATCCTTGATGCCTAAGAGCGCGGACACGCTGTCAAAGAGCCTGCCCATGCTGGAGCTCTGCACCGTATTGATGCCGGAGGACAGAGCGGCCATGATCAGCTTGGAATCAGGATCGGACAGCAGACGCTCACGGCCGAATTCGATGATATCGGATATGTCGAGCGCGATCTGGCGGGAGCCTGAAGCAATATCGCTGTAAATGGAGGCGGCATCGCTGCCGCTTGCAGAGCGGTATGTGTTCAGATCGGATGCGGCAGCGGCAGGCATATGAACTGACGTGCTGTCATCGTTGTTGTAATCAGCAGCATCATCGAGATAGCCGTTATCGAGATATCCGTTCTCATAGGCGTGGATGTAGCTGATAGCGGAGCGGCGCGCGTCTCTTACGGACGAGTCGCCGCCGATCATATCGACGTATTTCAGATGAGAGACGCGGAGGCAGTCAGAGCCTTCGCATACGAAAAATTCACCGCCCCAGATTTTACCGTCGGTGCCGTAGCCTGTACCGTCGAAGCTGACGCCGATCACCTTGCCAGACAGATCGTTTTCTGCCATGACGGAGGCGACGTGGGCGTGATGATGCTGTACTCTTATCAGCGGCAGATCGTTGTCGGCGGCGTAGTCTTCGGCAAACGAGGTCGTGAAGTATAGCGGGTGCATGTCGCAGACGACGGCTGCGGGTTTTATGCGGAAGAGCCCGGATAAACGCGTCACGTTCTCAGCATAGAGCCTCTGATTTTCCACCGTGTCCATGTCGCCGAAAAACTGACTGACGTAGACGAACGGTCCCTTGGTAACGGCAAACGAGTTTTTCAGCTGGCTACCTGATGCGAAGACCGTGGGAGCATCGCCGCCCTTTACGTTCACGTAAAGCGGTACGGGCGCATAGCCTTTGGAGCGTCTTATCATCTGAGGCTGGCCGTCTATGACGCGGGCTACGGAATCGTCAGCGCGCACGCGTATATCGCGATCGTTGTATATCATGCCGTCTATGAGCGGCTGACGAGCCATCATACCGATCATTTCATCGTCGTCTTTTAGCATCGGCATGTCGGAAAGGTTGGCGCTTGTGAAGATGAGCGGACTGATGCGGTCCAGCAGCATGTACTGGGCTGCGAATGACGGCAGGAAGCTGCCGATGAAGCGACTCCTGTTTATCTCGTGTGAATCGGTTTCGCGGTGCTCCAGTAGGATGATCGGCCTGGCGGATGACTGTATGAGCTGTTTTTCGGTATCGCTTATGAAACAGTGCTGCTCGATCTGTTCGATATCCCTGAACATGACGGCAAAAGGTTTGGATTCGCGTTTTTTGATGGCGCGCAGCCTGGCAACAGCGGTTTCGTTGAAAGGATCGGCTACGAGATTATAGCCGCCTACGCTCTTGAAGGCGATGACGCCGCCGTTTTTCAGTATGGAGGCGGCATGGTCGAGTATCGCTGCAGCATCCGGTCGCTCTGCAGATCCGGCGATACCGATACCGTTATCGGCCGCAGCATCATCGAGCGACGATCTGCCGGAGCCTGCCTTCCACAGGAGCTGAGGACCGCATTCGTGGCATGAGATGGTCTGAGCGTGATATCGGCGGTCGTTTCTGTCGGTGTACTGATCCTCGCAGAATCCGCACATCGGAAAATCGACCATGGACGTGTTGTCGCGGTCATAAGGTATTCTGTCTATTATGGTATAGCGCGGGCCGCAGACCATGCAGCTGATGAACGGGTGCTGATAGCGCGGATCACTTTCCGTATACAGCTCGCGCAGACAGTCGGGACAGATGGCAAGATCTGCCGGTATCATGGCAGCCTCATCATCGCCGCTGGCGCTCTTTACGATGGTGAACGAATCAAAATCACGAAAAGCGACCGGCTCGCGCTTGATATGAACTATCTCAGCCGGGGCCGGTTTGTTTGTCAGTATATATTCTATGAATGCGGATATGCGGGCCGGGGTATCGGTGACTGTGATTTCCACAAGTCCGCCGATATTAAGCACCTGCCCTTTCATACCGAGCTTATCTGCGGCCTTGGCCACGTATGGCCTGAAGCCTACGCCCTGAACTATTCCCCAGAGCTTAATTTTTTCGCTCTGTCTTGCAGCCACTTAGCTACCTCCTGGTAACCCTCGCCCGTCTTGCCGGACACCTTGAATACGGGCGCCGTCTTATTGAGCGCACGCACGCCTTTCATAAAGTACTCCTCGTCGAAGTCGAGATAAGGTATCAGATCGACCTTGTTCAAAAGGATGATGTCCGCCTTCTCGAAGGCGAGTGGATATTTGTACGGCTTGTCGCTGCCCTCGGTGACCGTGGAGATCAGCATCATCACGTGTTCGCCTATCGTGAATTCGGCGGGGCAGACGAGATTGCCTATGTTTTCGATGAAGAGTATGCCGGGTTCCGGGAACGACATGTGCTCGGTGGCATGCTCTACCAGCGGCGCGTCAAGATGACATTCGCCGTGCGTGTTTATCTGATGAGTAGTGATGCCCAGCGAATTGAGATCCTGCGTGTCGATATCTGATTCTATATCACCTTCGATAACATATGGCTTCATGTCAAGATGCTTGACGATGTTTTTCAGTGACGTGGTCTTGCCTACGCCGGGTGCGCCCATTTCGTTGACGACCAGAACGCCGTGCGCCGTCATGTGTTCGTTCACGTGCTCGGCTATGTGATCGTTTTCGTCAAGGATCCCCTCCATTACGTTTATTTTCCTTACGTCGTGCATTTTTTACCTCCGCGTTTGAATTTATCTATTCTATCTCGATGCTTTCTATATAAAATTCCTTGCCGATCTCAGTAGGCTCGCCCTGGCCGCCGCATTTGGGACAGTCAAAGGACATTGGGCGCTTCTCGAAGAGCTCGCCGCAGTCCGGGCATCTCAGTTTGGGCTTGATGTGCCTGATGTCGACGGCAGCGCCTTCGCATACGGTATCCTGCGCTATGATGTCGAAATACATCTGCACCGATTCGCCTACATAGCCGGAATAGTCTCCGATGACGAGGTTCACCTTTGTTACGCGGCTTCCTCCTGATTTCATGCAGTGCTCTCCGGCGATCTTTATTATCTGTTCGGTTATCGGATATTCGTGCATATCGTATTCCCTCCAGCTAATATTATAAGGCTTCGGAGCTGTAACCACAAACTTTTTTTGCGGCGGCGGCAGCTTCGCCGTGCGCAATGTGTTCGCAATGTGTTTACGAATCAGCCAAATGATTGTATAATATTAAAGTTAAGAAGAATGAAAAGCGGACTCCGGCGGCGGCCGGGGCGTCTGGAGGGAGAGCATATGTGCATAGCGATACCGGGAAAAGTGCTGGAGCTTTCGGAGGGGAAAGCGAAAGTGGATTTTAACGGCAATACGGTGGATGTCAACACGGGTCTGGTGGAGCCGAAGGTGGGGCAGTACGTGCTTGTACACGCGGGCTGCGCCATAGAGGTAATGGAACAGGACAAGGCGCAGGAGCTTACGGAGCTGTTCGCCGAGCTGGAGGAGCTGCAGCAGTAACATGGATGTAAAACAGATCATAGATTATCTCAGCGCCTATGACGGCAGACCTCTGAAGATCATGGAGGTGTGCGGAACTCATACGGCGGCCATATTCAAGAACGGCATCAGAAGCCTCATATCCGACAGGATAAAGCTCATATCGGGGCCGGGGTGTCCCGTATGCGTGACGCCGACGGCATATATCGATAAGTGCATCGAATACGCTTCTATGGAAGGGCATGTGCTGCTGACGTTCGGAGATATGATGAAGGTGCCGGGCAGCAGGGGCAGCCTTTCCGAAGCAAAGGGAAGCGGTGCCGTGAACATAGATATCATGTATTCGCCTTTCGAGGCGCTGGAAAAGGCCGAAAAGAATCCGGATATCACATATGTGGTGGCGGCTGTCGGTTTTGAGACTACCGTGCCGACGTATGCGATGATGATAAAGGAGGCGGCGGCTAGAGGCATAAAGAATGTCAGACTTGTGACGGCGCTCAAGAAAGTGATGACGGCGCTGGAGTGGATATGCGAAAACCAGGAGGATGTGGACGGCTTCATATGCCCGGGGCATGTCAGCGTCATAACAGGCAGCGACGTGTATAAACCTCTTTCGGAAAAGTACCGCAGGCCTTTCGTGGTCACGGGCTTTGAAGCGGAGCATATACTGGCTTCGATATACAGGATAGTGAGACAGATAGAGGACGGAAAAGGCGAGACGGAAAACCTCTACAGGAGCGCCGTGAAGGACGCGGGCAACAGGAAGGCCGTGGAGATCATGGAAAGCGTTTTCGAACCGGGTCCGGCCATGTGGAGAGGACTTGGGATCATCGAAGATTCAGGGCTTTATCTGCGTGACGAGTTTAGAGGTTATGACGGCGGCAGCAGGGAGCTTTACGAGGATATGGAGCTGCCGGCGGAATGCAGATGCGGCGACGTGATCGTTGGCAGGATAAACCCGGATCAGTGTCCTATGTTTGGCCGCAAATGCACGCCGATGGATCCTTTCGGACCGTGCATGGTGTCGTCCGAGGGCTCGTGCGGCATATGGTACAGGAATGTCCATTGAGATATTCAGGAGCCGGGAAAACGTATAGGAGAAGGAGACGGAGATGAAGATAACGATGGCTCACGGCAGCGGCGGCAAATCGTCGGCTCAGCTGATGAGCGATATATTCGGCAAGCATTTTAAAAACGATATACTGGACAGGATGGAGGACGCGGCAGTCCTGGAAGTGAACGGGAGGATCGCCTGCAGCACCGATTCATTCGTGGTGACGCCTCTTGTGTTCAAGGGCGGCGATATAGGCAAGCTCTGCGTGTGCGGAACGGTTAACGACCTTTTGATGATGGGCGCGGTGCCTAAATACATAACGTGCGGCTTTATCCTGGAGGAGGGCCTGGATACGGAGCTTCTAGACAGGATAGTCGAGTCGATGGCCAGGCAGGCGCGCGAAGCGGGAGTGACCGTGGTGGCCGGAGACACGAAGGTCGTGGAAGGCAACGGCGGGCTTTATATAAACACTACGGGCATAGGGGAGATCCCTGCAGGCAGAGATGTAAGCAGCGCTAACTGCAGGCCGGGAGACGTGGTGCTCGTATCGGGAAACCTCGGAGATCATCACGCCTGTATTCTGAGCGACAGGATGGAGATAGAAAACGATATCGTGAGCGACTGCGCCGCTCTGAACGACGTGGTGGACAGCCTGTTTGCCCATGGGATAGAAGTGAGGACGATGAGAGACGTGACGCGCGGCGGGCTGGGCACGGTGATAAACGAGATCGCCGACAGCTCGGGCTGCATGATCGAGCTGGATGATGAAAGCATACCGGTACACGATGACGTGCGCGGATTTTCCGACATCCTGGGTCTCGATCCCCTTTACATGGGCAACGAAGGCAAGATGATAGCGATCGTACCGGAGAAGGATGCGGAAAAAGCGCTTGCGGCGATGCGCGCAACCGAGCATGGCAGAGACGCGGCCGTGATAGGGAGAGTGAAGGAAGGAAGCGGCGCCTATATAAAGACGAGGCTGGGCGCGACGCGGAGATTCGACGTCCTTTACGGCGAGGGACTGCCGAGAATTTGCTAGAACAGGGAGTATTTTAGACGATGGAGCTTAAACAGGTCGGAGAGAGGACCTATTACATAGAACACGGTACGAACATAGGTGTTTATATGACGTCGCCGGGCAGGGTGTGCCTGATAGATACGGGCGCGCAGGGTGACGGCGAGAAGATAGACGAAATAATAACGGCGAAGGGATGGGAGCCGGAGTACATAATAAATACCCATACGCATATCGACCATCTGGGCGGCAACGAATACCTGATGAAGAAGTATCATATACCGGCCTATTGCACGGAATACGATATGGCGTTCGCGCATTACTCGGATCTGGAGGCAGCGTATATGAACGGAGGTTATCCGTGCAGGAAGCTGAGGACGATATTTTCGCATCCCGGTATGATAGGCTTCAGGTCGATAGAAAAAAATACGCTCGAGGGTATAGAGTGGACGTATCTGCCGGGTCACACGTTCGGCATGATAGGCGTCAGGACGTCTGATGACATATGGTTCCTGGCTGATTCGTATCTGAGCCGCAAGTATCTGGAAAAGCGCAGCTTCGGCTACCTGTACGATGTGGGCGGATATCTCGATACGCTGGGATTCATCAGGGAGCTTGACGGAGAGCTGTTCATACCGGCGCACGGTATCGCCGAAAAGGATATAACCGAGGTGGCCGAGCTCAATGAAGCGAATATAAACAGGATAATCGGCGCCATCAAGGGCATGTGCACAGAGCCGATATCGCTCGATGAGATACTTAAGCGGATGTACGCGGCGATGGGTATGAGAACCACAGTATCGCAGCACGCACTGCTGTCCTCGACGACAAAATGCTATCTGACATATCTGCAGGACAGGGGCGAGCTGGAATGCAGGTTCATCGACAATATCATGACCTGGAAGACGGTGTGAGCAGCGACGGTACGACGGACAGTACCGACCGATGGCCGCCTGAGGATACAGGCAAAAGAGAGAATAAGAGAGGCTGATGAGGCTTCTCTTTTTTGATGAAGGTATGGTGTTTGTAGAGATCTAATCGTCATCATCATTTCTCCGCCATATACTCCTTCATGATCTGTACCGAGGCGCTGCAGCCCAGCCGGTCGGCGCCGGCCTTTATCATCGCCTGAGCATCGGCCAGGGTCCGGATGCCGCCGGAGGCCTTTATCTTTACGGAGTCACCGACAG
>CASESB010000021.1 GCA_949290475.1 uncultured Bacillota bacterium | reverse complement strand
TGGCGAATGGCGTCCTGCCGACCTTGAAGGATCTGGGCATACCGCTGCTAAAATGATCGGCGCGGGCTGACGCGCAGCAGATGAATGTAAAAATCCCCCGATTCCAAGGGTTGGAATTCGGGGGATGTCCACACGAATGTGATTTGTAAGGACAAGTGCTGCTATCTCTTCGAGAACTGGCTTGCTCTTCTTGCCTTCTTGAGGCCGTACTTCTTTCTTTCCTTCATTCTGGAGTCTCTGGTGAGGAAGCCCGCCGCCTTGAGGGCCGGTCTGTAGGCTTCTCTGTCAGCCTCGCAGAGCGCTCTGGAAATGCCGTGTCTGAGAGCACCTGCCTGTCCGGTGTATCCGCCGCCCTGTACAGTGGCGATAACGTCGAACTTGCCTTCGCAGCCTGCGATCTCGAACGGTCTCGTAACCTCTCTCTTGATGATTGCCATCGGGATGTACTCGTCGAGAGGCTTCTTGTTTACTGTGATATTTCCGTTACCAGGGATCAATCTGACTCTAGCAACTGAAGACTTTCTTCTTCCTGTTCCGTAGTACTGTGTCTTTGCCATCGTTCAAATTCCTCCCTTCCCTAAATATCCAGAACTTCCGGCTTCTGAGCCTCGTGATTGTGCTCAGGGCCTGCGTAAACCTTTAACTTCTTGTACATCTGTCTGCCCAGCTTTCCATTAGGCATCATGCCCTTTACGGCGTGCCTTACGACTTCGGTCGGATGCTTTTCCATCATCTTCTCAAAAGTCACTTCTCTGAGGCCGCCCGGATAGCCGGTATGTCTCTTGTAGATCTTTTCTTTTCTCTTCTTGCCTGTTACCTCTACCTTCTCGGCGTTGATCACGATCACGTAATCTCCGCAGTCAACGTGAGGCGTGTAAGTCGGTTTGTTCTTTCCTCTGAGGATAGCGGCAATCTGCGATGCCATTCTTCCCAGGTTCTTGCCTTCGGCGTCTACAACGTACCATTTACGTTCCACTTCCGCCGGCTTAGCGATGAATGAACTCATTTTCTCTTCCTTTCTACCTACTGGGATCGCTGTGGATCTTGTTCGGCCCTGCCTACTCGGTTCCGTGTAAAGGCTTGCCTGACGGTCTGCCGGCCTCTATGGACTCGTCATGCCGTATCAGGCGCGCTTCGCGCGAAACGTTTTCGGCGAACTAAAACTTATTTCAGCCGTGCTCGCCCGGACGGTGCTCCATCCTGCTGACACGAAAAATCAGCGCCACGAACGTGACACAAGGTTATTTTACACGTCCGGGGCGGTGTTGTCAAAGGGTTTTTAAGCGATTAGAATATATATCTTTCAATTATATTATTAAGCCTTTCCGTCGATACTATATCCTCCTCATATGTGCATATGAGATTAGTATGCTGAACGAAGCCTTCTCTTCTGTAACGCTCGATCTTATCGCATGCTTTTCTATAATACTCAGCATCATCCATCAGCCCCAGATGTTCCCATATGATTATCTTTCCATCGTTCCTCATTATCATGAAGTCAGGGAAAAGGCTTCCCCAGTCAGTTACGAATTCCGCTTCATATCTGAATGCGATATGACGAGCCGCGAGCAGATCCGCAATGGTTCGTTCAGATTTGGATCTGACCTTTATGCCGCATTCCGTAACGTATTTCAGTCCGGCTTCGTTGAAACGATTTCTGCATGATCCGGTTATCATCCAGTTGCGCTGTTCTTCAGAATAGACATAATATGCTGCCGGGAATAATTGCCTGATCCTTTCATATGTGATCCCATGAAGATTCCTGCGCTTTAAATCTGCCGTTTTGCGCGATAAACCTATGCTCTTGGTAAGCAGTCTGCAATTTATATCGCACGCCGCAATCATGTTCTTCAGCACACACTTCCTTACCAGCTTTCGTTTCAGATCGCTGTCCTTTCCTATTCCAGTCCATTTACCCCTGTATCCTCTATAAAAAAAGTATTTACCCGCGCTTTTTCTTATCGTCAACTCGCCTTTGGGCAGCTTCTTAAACTCATCGATCAGCAAAGCTTTCTTTCTGCGTTCCTCTTCAAGCAGTTTTGCAAGCCTGTTCGTCATATCAGTCGATATTACCATTTCCCACCTCTTTTCTTTTATTTAAGGTTGCTTTATGGTAATATTTTACATTTAACTGTGTTGTCTGTCAATATTTTACATCTGTTTCGCGCTGCTTTTTTCTGGGATAACATGAATGCGCTTTCACACCTTATTTATGTTATTCCGTTATTTCGAAATAACATCAATCTTAAAAATGCTTCTCCTAATGTTATTTTATGCGTTAAATGCTTGGTTGACATGTCTATCTTATTCGTTTGGCCCTTCTTTACAAGAAAAAATGACATGAGTTACATTATTTAGTAATCTCATGTCATTTTGCTTTTGCATTGCCTCACATCAACGTCAATACTTCCTGAAAACCAGGCAGGCGTTCTGGCCGCCGAAGCCGAAGGCCGTGTTTATCGCTACGTCGACCTGCCTGCTGCGGCATTCTCCGGTCACGAAGTCAAAATCGCCTTCGGGCGTTTGCAGATTTAACGTCGGCGGCAGCACGCCCTCACGTATCGCCTGTATGCAGGCGATGGATTCCGTCAGGCCGCCTCCGCCCATGAGATGCCCCGTCGCGCCCTTTGTCGAGCTGACGGCCGGTCTGTGTTTTCCGAATACAGTAGAGAGCGCAGCCAGCTCGGCGCTGTCTCCGGCCTTGGTGCCCGTGCCGTGCGCATTGATGTATCCCACCTCGGCAGCCTTCAGCCCGGCGCGCGCCAGCGCCATCTCTATACACTCCGCGGCTTTCTTGCCTGCGGGATCCGGGTCGGTGACGTGATAAGCATCGTTGTTGTTGGCCCAGCCCGCAAGCTCTGCATAAATATCCGCGCCCCGCGCCAGGGCGTGGTTTTCTGTCTCGATTATCAGCGCGCCGCCGCCCTCGCCGATGACGAAGCCGTTTCTTTCCGCGTCAAACGGCCTGCAGGCGTGCAGCGGGTCGTCATTTGCTCTGGAAAGCGTATGCGCGTTAGCCAGCGAATAGATGACGAGCGGGCAGAGTATACTCTCGGAGCCAACGGCCACCACGGCGTCGGCCTCTCCGGAAAGCAGCATCATAGCCGCCATGGACACCGCGTCGCAGCCGGAAGCACAGGCGGTGGAAATCGTGGAGCTCGGCCCGCTGATGCCGTACGATATGGCGATCTGCGCCGCAGCTATATTGCCCAGTATACGGGGCACGAATCTCGGCCCCACGTTCTTGTGGACGGCGTTCGTCAGTATCTCCTGTGTTTCGGCCGTGGTGGCGACTCCCGCCATCGCCGTTCCCATCACTATGCCGACCCTGTCCGGCGACGCCGGAAGCTTTTCGCCTATCGCCTCCGCAGCGGCGGCATATGCGTACTGCGTGAAGGCGTCCGTCTCGTGTATCATCTTCTTGGGCATGAAATCCTCGACGTTGAATTCACGCACCTCTGCCGCTATCCGCACCGCCAGGCTTTCCGCATCGAAGCGCGTTATGCTGCCGACGCCGCATTCTCCGTTTATGAGGTTTTGCCAGTAATCCGAGACGCCGCAGCCTATCGGCGTTACTGCGCCCATGCCCGTGATCACCAGTTTTTCTCTGTCTGCCGTCATGTTCCCTCCGTGTATCTTTACATATCCTTCGCCATATTATATAATAGCAAAAATGGATAAGTATCTCCCAAAACAGCGTTCGCTCGGATAAGTATCGTCTGTTCCTTTGATGATACCACCGGCGAAAACCAGTGTCAACAAACGAGGTGACGCGATGCATCTTAATCAGATAAACAGCTTTCTTGCGGTCAGCAAAACGCTGAATTTCACGAATGCGGCCCGCCAAAACGGGGTGCCGCAATCAACCATAAGCAGACATATAAACGATCTTGAACAGCAGCTGGGCGTCAGACTGTTTTACAGGACGAAACGCGACGTTCAGCTGACGGCGGAGGGCCGGACCTTCATCCCCTACGCGCAGGAAATGCTGGAAGCGGCGCGCAGAGGCTCCTATGCTGTAAAGCAGCTCCACGACGGCGCCAGGGGGCGGCTTTCCATCGCCACTATACCGACCTCATCCCCCGTGCTCCGCGAATGTCTCAAAGCCTTCGGGCAGGCATATCCCGACGTGGTTGTCGATATCGACTACGTTTCCGGCGGCGAGGTGCTGATAGACGAAAACGACGATCCCTATGATTTTCACTTTTTATATGCGGACATGCTTCCGGACAGCGACGAGTTCGAGTCGATGAAAATCGCCACGGAAAGGCTGTGTTTCGTACTGCCTGAGGGACTGAGCGGCGAGGTCGGCAGCGACGTGTCTGCACTTTCAAAGCAGCGGTTCATACTTTTGTCGGAGGAGGAAAACCCCATACTGTACATGGAGATCCTGAATTTCTGCAGGAGCCACAGGTTCTCGCCTGTCATCACGAATCAGTTCAGCGATATACGATCCGTGCTCATGTCCGTAAGCGCCGGGCTCGGCATCTCCATTCTGCCTGCGGTCACAGGGATTATGTCTGACGAGCTCCTTTCTGAGGGGATCGAGCTGGTTCCCATCGACGACAGCTACTCGATCGACTGCGTCATGGCGTGGAAAAGGTCGCTTCTCAATCCCGCGGCGGCGCTGTTTCTGGACATCGTCAGGGAGCAGGCGGCGTCAGGTAGGTGATGCGGGGCGCTGGGCGCGGCTTGAGCGTAGAGCCTGATGCGCAGGCCATGTTGCCTGCTGGGCGGGCTAGTTGTCTGCGGCGCGTTCCAGGCGACTTGACGTCGCCATTGTCTGCGCGATTTATACATATGTCACCGCTCGCGCAAATACTGTATAAGTTTTTTCGCTTTCGGACAGCTAAAAAGCCTGAATTTTATACAGCCGCTTATCGGCGGCAAAATAGATGTATAAAATCCAGGCTTCATTTTTATTTTTTGGCGTTTTCAGG
>CASESB010000020.1 GCA_949290475.1 uncultured Bacillota bacterium | reverse complement strand
AAAAAGCTTCTTCTCTTCATAATTCCGATTATCCTTTCTTCATAATGTTATTAATAAAAAAGACGCACTCTGCCGCTAACGCGCAGCAAAATACGTCTCATGCTTCGATATTAAATTTGGGGTATTAAAAATCAGGCAGGCAAAGTTATTGCTTGCTTGCTACCATTGTCCTTCCTTCGATCATAACCGTCAAGCCTTTCTAAGAAGTTTGATCTTCGTTTATCTCAATAACCCACTTCTATTCTATACATATAGTATACGAAAAATAATTATGTCCCGCAAAATTTTTCTGACAATTACATTCCTCTCATATTCCCCCTATAAACAATCATATATGAATATATTTCAAGTAAGCTAATGTCACCTGTGCAGCGTTAAGGAGGGCACGACACTGATATTGCTTTTTAAATGCCTGTTCTCTTTCCACAAAAAAAACGCCGGACAGTCTCCGACGTTTCAGCTTATCTTTTCAATGTGTTCTTTCAGCTCCCTGACTTCAGTTTCGAGCTTGTTTACTCGTATCAACAATAACTCTTTCTCCTAGCTGACCTTTAATGACTCGTCAAGTTTTCTTTCAAGAGCTATGTGCTCCCCTTTCCTTTACCATGGATATGTTCATCTGTTTTAATAACACTTGCTGATGTGTAAAATTCATCACCTGCGTTCATGTCTCCGACATCAGTGTGTGCTGTGCACATATTTCACTGATTTTTTGATTTTCCTGGCACATTTTCTATTTTGTCAACATTTCAGAGGCTTTTTTCTTTTTTAGGGGCAACGGAGAGCCGGCATGTATGCTGCCCGGCACAATAAATTGCACCTATTTCATTTGTCTCAAAGAAATAAGTGCATTTTCTTTGCTATATTGGGCTTTACTTTTTGTTTGTTGACAATAACTGTTGCCCTTAAATACTATTTTATTTCCATAAATGTGCATTTCGCCGTCAACCACTGAGTCCATGCCGCACGCCGCCAGCCACTGAGTCCATGCCGCCAGCTATTGCGAATCAAGCGCCGCAGCCTATCGGCGTTACTGCGCCCATGCCGCCAGGCATACCCAAAAACCAGCCCCGCGCCGGGCGCAGGGCTGGTTTGCAGCTGTTCATATCATCCTCAGTTGTCTTACAATCTCAGTTGCGTTGCAGTCTATAGCTTTTATACCATAACAAAGCCCGTGATCAGATAACCGATAGCGGCAACTGCTCCGGCGAGCAGTCCAAGCGGCATCTGCGTCCATGCGTGCGCAAAGTTGTCGCATCCCGTAGCGGACGAGGTTATTACGGTGCAGTCGGAGTAGAAGCAGCAGTGGCTTCCCAGCACTCCGGCCGAAATTACGGCTCCGCATCCGAGGGCAACAGGTATGCCTGTACCCAAACAGATCGGGATTACTATCGGCAGAGCGATGATGTACATTCCCCAGTTGGTTCCCGTAATGAATTCCGTTACTGCGAGAAGCAGGAAGATCAAAACAGGCAGCAGCTGCGGCGATGCATTTTCAACGGCTATGTCGATTACAAAACGTGTAAAGCCTATCTGATCGTTTACGGCTGCGAAAATATAGGCCAGCACCATGAGTGCGAGCGGAAGGATCATGTTCTTGATTCCCTCAATGCTGTAATCCCAGAACTCTTCGGCACTCACCAGCTTCTGGCCTACGAAGAGAACGAAGCAGAGCGCCATCGTGGCGATTACACCGTGCTGCATATCGAGATCAAAAAGAATCGTAAAGAATACCATGCCTACAACAGGAACGATAAGATTATATAATTTCGGTTTTCCCTTCAGCTCAACTTCGCCGGCATTCAAGTCGATCTTTTCCGATCCCGGAGGCGCTAACGGCCCTCCCGACATTGCTCTTTCCTCAGCCTTTTTCATAGGACCGAACACAGGAACGATGTGCCATATTACCAGCGGAACGAGCAACGCCGCCGCCCACGCGTAAAAGCTGTACGGTATCGTCATGATGAATGACTGGATCTCCTTGCCTTCGACGCCGATGCCGTTATCTACCATGATACGTCCCGCGAAAATAGCCCACGTCGAGATCGGGATCAAAGCGCAGAGCGGCGCCGCAGTCGAGGATGTAACATAGCTGAGCATTTCACGCGAAACGCGGCGTTTGTCAGTCAGCTTCTTCATGCATGAGCCGATCGTCATCGAGTTGAGATAGTCGTCGATGAAAATGATACATCCGAGGATGTACGTCCACATCAGCGTCGCTTCTCTCGATTTTGCTTTTTTAGCTGCCCACTCTCCAAAAGCCTGGGCTCCGCCCGTTACCTCGATCAGCTTGATTATGGATCCCATCAGTCCGCAGACGAGAATCAACCATCCGGTGTCTTCATCCATCATGACCTCCGTTGCCGTCGAACTGAGCGAGCCGATCACGTTAGTAGCGGGAGCCGCAAAGATCAGGCCTACGATCGATCCCAGGATCAGCCCTTCCAGCACACGCTTTGTCGCAAAAATATACACGACCAGGAAAAATGCTGGAATGCACGACCAGATCCCCAGATTGCCGGCTTCCTTTTCCAGATTGTCAACGGGCACCAGCGTAAACGCTACGACATATGAAGCCGCGATAACTATGGCTATCGTTATCAGCGTCCGGATTGGGTTGAAGCTCTTCACTTCATTTTTCAGCTTTTCTGTCAATTGTGATTCACCCCCTTTGATATATGATACAACAGCTGACGATTTGGTTTAGCAACCTATCGCTACGCAAAGTATATCAACCAGGGTGGTGAGCGTCAAGGAAAAAGTAAGAATATATTGAAAAAACTGAAAAATAAGGTGCGGCAAAGAACGCTCGCGGATAATAAGTGCTTACGGACACAAGGCGCTCGCAGACAGCAGCCGGACTCTGATAATATAAATGACGCTGTCCCAAGGCTTGTCGCCCCGGTTTTGTGGCGACCGTTCTTACGATAATATGAATGCACATATTTTGCGGATTTTTTGATCTTCAGGGCACATTTTCTATTTTGTCAACATTTTAGATATTTTTTTCTTTTTTAAGGGCAACGGCAAGGCGGCATACATGCTCCCCAAGACAATAAAATGCACCTATTCCTTTTGTTTTAAAGAAATAAGTGCATTTTCTTTGCTATATTGGTCTTGGCCGTTTGTTTGTTTACAATAACTATTGTCCCTGAAGCTCTTCTTTTCAATAAAAAAGTGCATATCACGGCACACCAGCGGTATGCGACGCGCCGGCGTCATGACAAATCAGGCGATCTGCGCCACGCCGACATCATGATGCAGTGCCAGACAATCCTAGCCGCCATGTCCGACGTGCCGGCGTCATGACAAAGCAAGTGCATCGCGCCGACATCAGCCGCGCAGCAGCCTGTACATCCCTTCCCTGAGACCGTCTATGGAAAGCCGGTACATCGGAAACACCTTTTCTATCTCGATAAAGGATTCCGACATCCAGGCCGCGTTTTCCTCGCGCTCCTGAGGATGGAGCCATATGGAATGACTGTACTTCTCACGGAATCTGCGCAGCCAGGTTATGCCGTCGGCGGACGAACCCGCACCGTAGCCGCTGACCAGCTCCGAATACGACATCTCCGCATCGCCCACGAATATCACTCGCCAGTCGCCGGAAATATTTCTCAGCACCCGGCCCGTTTCCACCGTCTGTCTGCTGGCGATCGAAGGATCCTCGTACAGCTCGCCCTCGGGACAGTTGTGAAAATAGTATATTTTCAGGTCCGAGAACGTATTGGCCTTGTGCAGCGACTGAAAGAGCAGGCTGCAAAGCTGCTCGTACGGCTTCATGGAACCGCCGGAATCTATAAGAGCCATCAGCTTCAGCCTGTTGCGTCTGGGAGGCTGCATGCGGATATCGAGTATACCCCCGCGCCTGCACGTGCAGTCGATCGTACTGCGTATATCCAGTTCTTCCTCGCTGCTGTCCAGCTTGCGCGACAGCTCGCGAAGAAGCCGAAACGCCATCTGAAACTGCCTCGATTCTATGGCGCAGTCTGTGCGCCAGTCTCTGAACCGGCGGTCGCCGCGCGCATGGATCACGGATCTGCCGCCTGCGCCCTGTATGAGCGTCCCGCTGCCCGGCCCGGCTCCGGCGTTTTTCGCCGCATTGCTGTTTATGATCCGACTCTCCTGCAAAGGCGCGCCTTCCTGCTCCGACGCCTCCGTCTCGCTTTCCACGGCAAAATATCTTTCCAGCGCCGCCATCATCGCCTGCGGATCGGCCGCGTCACGCTCCGCTTCAGCGATGAACTCTCCGGGCGCAACATCCGCAAAATAGCGCTCAAAGAGATCCTCGAAGCGCTCCATATCCGTCTCTTTCTTGACGAGCAGCGAGCGGCACAGCACGAAGAACCCTCTCAGGCTCTGCCCGTGCAGCCCCCTGTACATACCGTCCATCAGCGCCAGCCATTCGTTGAGCGACACCTTCAGGCCTCCCGCCCGCAAAAAAAGGAGAAATTCGAGAAACATTACCTCAAGCCTCCCGTGCTTCCTTTAACAGTCTCGCGGTCCTCATCCTTTTTGAGCAAAAATCCTGTCAACGGCAGCTTCTGCCTCAGATCGTCTACAGGCATCCCGCTCAGCTTCAGCGCCCTTATCCAGTCGAGCAGCTCGCTGGTACTCGGTTTTTTCTTCAGCTCGAAGTACTCCCGCACGTAGAAAAATGCGTCCAACGCCTGTTCCAGCAGCTTTTCCTCGATGTCTGGATAATGCGCCAGGACTATTTCCCGCATCTGCGCCTCGTTCGGAAATTCTATGTAATGGAAAGCGCAGCGGCGCAGGAAGGCGTCCGGCAGCTCCTTTTCGGCGTTGGAGGTGATGATGACGATCGGCGGATGCTTGGCTATCACTGTCTCATCCGTCTCCGGGATGTAAAATTCCATGCGGTCCAGCTCCCAGAGAAGGTCGTTGGGAAATTCCAGATCGGCCTTGTCGATCTCGTCGATCAGCAGCACGCACTGATCCTCAGCCATGAAAGCCTCACCCAGCTTCCCCGGCTTGATGTAGCGGCGGATATCGTCGACGCCCTCGTTGCCCAGCTGGCTGTCGTAAAGACGCCTCACCACGTCGTACTGATAGAGGCCGTCCTGCGCTCTGGTCGTGGACTTGATGCTCCAGACTATCAGCTGCTTTCCGAGCGCAGCAGCTACGGATTCGGCCAGCGCCGTTTTGCCTGTGCCCGGCTCGCCCTTGACAAGCAGCGGTTTGCCCATTTCCATGGCGATGTTCACCGTCAGCATCAGATCGTCGTCGATTATATAGTCTTCAGTTCCTCTGAAAATATCTGTTCTCTCGTTCATTGTCATACTCCCCGATGTGAAAATTCCTGCGGATGCTTCCGCAGTTAAGATTGTACCATGTAACCGCCGGCGCGGGAAGCGCTATTCGCGTTTTTGGCAAGCCGGCGCGGGATCGCCCTGTCAGGCGCGCAAAAGCAGGGCGGTTACGCGGGGCAGCACGACGGGAGGCATGTCGGACGTTGCAAGGGGCGGCGCAAAACGTGGTGCAAAAGCCGGCGCAAGCGGCGGCGCAAAGGTCGTCATAAGAGATAGCGCAAAACGCGGCGCAAAATGAGGTGCGGAAAGCGCTGCTTGCGTTTTTGACAAACCGCAGCGCATGTGATATAACGTGATTGCAATCAATTTTACTTGTTTTATGATCTCCGCGGAGGTGATTCTTATGAAAATATTTATGATAATAATGGGTATTCTGACCATACTGGCAGGCATCTTCTGCATCGCCAATCCGGTCTTCACGGCATTCAGCATTTCCTGGTTCCTGGGCATACTGCTGATCATCAGCGGCATTTCCATACTGGTAAATTACTTCGGCAAGAAGGAAGGCACCGGCTGGGACGTCTTCTTCGGCATCCTTTCCGTACTGGGCGGCATCTTGCTGCTCTGCAACTACTTCGCGGCGCTGTTTGCCGACATGATGATAATCTACTTCATATCCGGCATGATCACGGTGATGGGTATCACCCGTATCGCCTCGGCGCTCAGACAGAGAAAAGAGGATCTGCCGTGGGTATGGGCCATGATCTCCGGTGTGCTTTCGCTGCTGACTGCCCTGTTCGCTTTCGTGAATCCGCTCTTCGGCATAGTTCTCATAGATTACATGCTGGCGGTGATCTTCATCATCCAGGGCATAAACCTGCTCCTGTTCGGGGCCATGCTGCTGCCGTTCAGAAAAGATAAGAACTGATGGGTCGCAGTTGTTAAAAACAATCAATAAGATTGAAATTTTAACAATTATCGGCTCTGCAGACGCTCTGCGCGAGGCGCAGTTGTTAAATATAAATGATAACAACCTGTTTTTAACACTAATCCGGCTCCGGCAGAGCTGAAACCTGTTAATATCTCAAGGAAATCAAGAAATATTAGCAACTAGCCGCTGTCACGAAGCCTGAGAAGCCGCTATTTTGTTAAAAATCGCAGCAAATCAGAGAATATTAACAAATGCCCGAGCCTGCGGCAGCCCCGCAAGCCCGGGCATTTTTTCGTCTTCAAATCGTTTCGTCCCGTATCAGCTGTTCGTCAGTATAACTCTCTCCACCACGTTGGCGACCTCCTCGCAGGAGTCGCAGCAGTATTCGAGCTGCTCGTAAAGCGAGGTCCAGGCCAGCACCTTCACCGGATCCGTGCCGTCCCTGTAAAGTCCCTTCATGGCGTCAACGAAGAGCTGGTCTCCGTCCTCCTCCAGACGGTTTATCTCGATTATGGAATCCCTGATCTTCTTCGATTTCTTGAAGTTCGGAAATTCCTCCATCATGGTCTTCATCTCGTTGCAGCAGGCAAGGATGATGGCGATGAACTGCATCGCCTCCTCACGCAGCTCGGTGATGTTGTACATATACATTCTCAGCAGCACCTCTTCGAGATTGTCCGTAACGTCGTCGATGACGTCGGACAGCTCCAGAATATCCTCTCTGTCTATCGAGGTGATGAACTCCTTGAGCAGCTTGCTCAGCATCTCGTGCTTTGCCAGGTCGGCGGCGTGCTCGATCTTGTGCATGTTTTCTATATCCTGCGGCAGTCTTACCGGATCAAAGCTCTGCAGGTCCTTCTGCAGCTCCTCCGCCGCGTCGCAGGCGTACGACACTCCGTCCACCAGCATGCTGAAATAATCATGATCTTTTTTACGTCCCATATCCGTCATCCTCCGTTAAAATAACCACATAAACAATTTAGCCATCAGGAATCCGATCCGTCCGCAGCCCGGGAACGTCAGTATCCACGTCAGCGCCATATCCTTGACTATGCCCCAGTTGACGCTGGAAAGCCTTCTCGCCGCGCCTACGCCCATGATGGCCGTAGTTTTCGTATGCGTCGTCGATACTGGTATGCCCGTCAGCGATGACAGCAGCAGACAGCCCGCGCCGGCGATATCGGCGGCAAAGCCCTGATATTTTTCCAGTCGTACCATATCCATGCCCACGGACTTGATGATACGGTATCCTCCGATCGATGTGCCCAGACCCATGACAAGACTGCAGAGCAGCATCAGCCATACAGGTATCTGGAACGTCGTCGCGCCGCTCTGGCCGTTAGCCAGGAAAATGCCCAGCATGAACACTCCCATGAACTTCTGGCCGTCCTGAGCTCCGTGCATGAATGCCATCGTAGCTCCGCCGGCGATCTGCGCCCCTCCGAAAAATCTCGTCGTCTTACCTCTGTCCATGCTCCTGCACACCGTGGTGATGATCTTGGAGCACAGCCATCCGAATCCGAAGCCGAGTATCGTGGACAGCACCAGACCGTAAATAACCTTGATCCACTCATCCCCGTTGATGCCACCGAGCCCGCTGTGGAGCGCGATAGCTGCTCCGGATATACCGGCGATCAGAGCATGGCTCTCGCTCGTAGGTATGCCGAACCACCAGGCGGCCGTGGCCCACGTGACTATGGCAAACAGCGCCGCACAAAGAGCTATGAGCGCCTCTCTGGCATCTCCGCCGAAATCCACCATGTTGTAGATCGTCGCGGCTACGCTGGCGTTTATCATCGTCATCACGAACACGCCGAAGAAGTTGAAGACCGCAGCCATAACGATGGCGGCACGCACGCCGATAGCCCTCGTCGACACACAGGTGGCGATAGCGTTTGGCGCGTCAGTCCAGCCGTTTACCAGTATCACCGCCAGCGTCAGCAGTACGGTGATGGCCAGGACAGGGTTTGAGATCACCTGATCAAAAAAAGCGAAAAATGAAATCGTCATAACATGACCTCTTCCTTTACATATGCTTTACACGTTCTTCACAATTATAAATAAAAGGGCGTGCGAGGTCACGTTTTTTACGCTGAATTTACATATAATTTACATTGCCGGCCGGTGTCAGATCCTGAGACGGTCAGGACAGCCGTTCCCCGTCTCCGCGTCTGAGCGTGATATTGCTGATTATTATAGCGGCCACTATCAGGATGCCGCCTATGACCTGCGCCGTTTTCAGCTGCTCGTGCAGGAACAGACAGCCGAACACCGTTGCCGAAACCGACTCCAGCGGAAAGATCACGCCCGCCTGGTTGGCCGAGGCGTATTTGACGCCAAACGTGAAAAGGAACTGGGTTATAAATGTTCCGAACAATATCAGATATATGAACTCCAGGACTACCGGCACGCTCACGGTCACATCAGGCGGCTGCTCCATGATGAGAGCGAAGACTATGCCGATGACGAATGTGCAGATGAACTGGCAGCCGGTTATGAATTCGACGCTCGTCTTTTCCGTGAAGTAATCGGCGGCCACGATCGCTCCGCCGTACCCTATGGCGCTGAGCAGCGACAGTATCTCTCCCGGCCCTATGGAAAGATTGCCGGTCGAAAATCCCGTTATCGACATCGTGCTTATGCCGACTACGGCGATGAGCGCGCTCACGAACACCTTGCCTCTCGGCCTCGTCTTTTCTATGAACCAGACCATGAACGGCACCATGATCACATATGCCGAAGAAATAAAAGCGTTTATCCCCGCATTTATCAGCTCAAGGCCCATTATCTGCAGCGCGGTGCCCATGCCAAACAGCCCGCCGCATATGAGACCGCGCCTCCAGTCGGCAGGCGTCGCCCGTTTAAAGAACTTCCACCATACTATGACGGCGAATATGGACGTAAAAAAGCCTCTTACGGCATTGCTCCAGTTAGGCTCCATGATGTCCAGCACATCCTTGGCCACCACGTACTCGCCGCCCCACAGCAGCGCCGACACTATCAGGCACAGCACTCCCGCTTTGCTCCCGTATCTTCCCGCAAACCTTTCCAGCAAAATATCAACTCTCTTTCCAGTCTCTGTTTATTTCTCTTCCTTCAGCCTTTCCGTGAAATCCGCCATGATCTCGGATATCCTGATCTGCTGCGGACAGACGGCCTCGCAGCTGCCGCAGCCTATGCAGGCGCTCGGCTTTTTGTCATCCGGCACGCTGCTCAGGTACATCGGCGCGAGGAAGCCTCCGCCAGTAAACGCATGCTCGTTGTAGAGCGTCAGCAGCTCCGGTATGTCAAGACCCTGCGGACAGTGGCTCGTGCAGTAATGACAGGCGGTGCACGGCACCGTCTTCTCCTGCAGCATCTCGTCAGCGATCTCCATGAGCGCCTTCATCTCCGCTTCGTCGAGCGGCTTTTCCGTCTCGAACGTCGCTATGTTTTCCTTCATCTGCTCAAAGTCCGACATCCCCGACAGCGTCACGACTGCAGACGGCACGGACTGTATGAACCTGAACGCCCAGTCAACAACGCTCTCATCCGCTCTGAGCGCCTTCAGCTTCGCCGTCTGCTCGTCCGTGAGGTTCGCCAGTCTTCCGCCCCTGACAGGCTCCATGACCCACACAGGTATGCCGTACTCCTCGAGCATCGTCAGCTTTTCATCGGCCTTCTGGAAGCTGAGATCCAGATAATTGAGCTGTATCTGGCAGAACTCCATCCTGTCTCCGTACTTTTCGAGGAACCTTTTCATCACCTCGCTGCTTCCGTGAACGGAAAAGCCGAGATGCGTGATCCTGCCGTTTTCCTTCTGCTTCCACAGGTAATCCATGATGCCGTGTCTCTCGTCGAGATAATCGTCTATGTTCATCTCGCACACGTTGTGGAAGAGATAAAAGTCAAAGTGGTCCACGCGGCATTTTTTCAGCTGCTCCTCGAATATGCTCTCCACCTTGTCCATGTTGGCAAGATCGTAGCCGGGGAACTTGTCCGCCAGATAAAACGAATCGCGCGGATAGGCGCTCAGCGCCTCTCCCATGACGAGCTCCGAATTGCCGTCGTGATAGCCCCAGGCCGTGTCGTAATAATTTACGCCCTTTTCCATGGCGTAGGCCACCATTCTTTTCGTCTGCTCTGCATCTATGTCCGCTTCCTTGCCGTCTATGACCGGCAGCCTCATGGCCCCCATGCCGAGTGCCGACAGCTCTTTATCCTTGAATTTCTTATATATCATCTTCATACCTCCCGTAAGTTTTCGGCGGCGTTACTCACGTCCCGCCGCGCGATTTTTTCGATATCAGCGCGCCTGTGCCGGCGGCATCGTTTGCATCTGCCGCATCACCTGCACCTCGCGCCGATAATATTTTACACCCTGACGCACCGCATATCAAATATCTGTTGATTATAATCCTTGATAACCGCACGGAATGCTGTGCTTACAGGCTCCGTACCTGCCGCCGTCCGCCCGCGGCCATACGCAATTTCGGCTTGTCTTCGCCCGAATTGATACTTATAATCGTATTATGGAGACGAAAGGAGAGATACGATGTCCGCAACAAACAGCTCCGGCAGGAGTTCAAGTACGAAAAACCGCATACTGACAGCCCTGCAAAAGGCAGGCAGCGGATTCGTTTCCGGGGAAGCGCTGTCCAGGGAATTGGACATATCGCGCGCCGCCGTATGGAAGGCCATCAACAGCCTGCGCGAGGACGGCTACGTCATAAAGGCCGTGACCAACAGAGGCTACAGACTGCTTGTTCCCGAAGAGACGCTGACCGAAGAGAGCATACGCAGCTCCCTGCCGTCACGCTACGGCGATCTCAAAATAGAGCTGTTCGACACGCTTGATTCGACGAACCTCAGGGCGAGACAGCTGGCATCGGAAGGCGCCGCCCACGGCACGACGGTCATCGCGCTGCAGCAGACCGCCGGCAGAGGCAGACTCGGCCGCAGCTTTTTTTCACCGCGACAGGGGCTCTACCTCAGCATCATCGTCCGACCCGATTTCGACCTCAGCCGCTATGCTACAGCCACGGCGGCGGCGGCAGTAGCCGTATCGACGGCCATAGACTCGGTATGCGGAGTAAGGACCGGCATCAAATGGGTCAACGACATATACTGCGACGGCCGGAAGGTCTGCGGCATCCTCACTGAGGGCATCACAGACTTCGAGACCGGCCAAATAGAGGCTCTGATCGTCGGCATAGGAGTCAACACCGGTAGCGGCGACTTCCCTGCCGCACTCGCGGATACGGCGGGCGTTCTGTCCGGCAGTTACTCCAGATCACAGCTGGCAGCCGAGATCATCTCCGGCACGCTCGACCTCATATCTTGTGATAAAAACAGCACATTTATTGAATCTTACAAGCAAAAAAGTATCGTAATAGGAAAAGATATACAGGTATATAAAGGCAGATATCGTCTTTCTCCCGATGATGAGCTGCAGGGAATCCCCGCAAAAGCCATTGATATAGACGATGACGGCCGCCTCGTCGTGCAATACGGCGACGGCAGCCGCGAAGCGCTCTCGTCAGGAGAAATAACGATCAGACTATGATAATTTTTAAACAAACTAAATGCGATTTTACCGCAAATTAATCATATTTTTACTGTTTTTTAAGCAAGTAAGTTGTTAAAACTTATTAAAAATGTAGACATTTTTTAATAGTTACTGTAAAATGTTTATAACAATTTTTTTCACCATTCTTAATAATAATGTAGTTATCACCATCTAAATGCAGAAAGGGCAAGTCATTATGGATCAGGAAAAAATGAAGAAGACCATCGACGGGATCATTGCCCGTCACAGCGACAAAAAACCCATAGTCGCCATTTTACAGGACATCCAGGAAGAGTACCGATATCTTCCGAAGGAGGCGCTGTTTTATCTTTCCCAGAAAATAGACGTCAGCATAGCCAAGATCTACAGCGTCGCGACATTCTATGAGAACTTTTCACTCGAGCCTAAGGGCAAATACGTTATCAAGATCTGTGACGGCACGGCATGTCACGTAAGAAAATCCATACCTATTTTGAACGCTCTCACGAAGAAGCTCAATCTCGCTGAGGGTAAGAAGACGACTGAGGACGGACTCTTTACCGTTGAGACGGTATCATGTCTGGGAGCCTGCGGTCTTGCACCGGTAATGACCGTCAACGACAAAGTGTACCCTGCCATGACTCCGGAGTCAGCTACAGCGCTGGTAGATGAACTGAAATAGGAGGATAACATGAAAATAACAGATAGAAAACATTTAGATCAGTACAGGAATCAGTTCCTGGCTCACATCGACACCCAGAAGAAAAAGATCTACGTCTGCGGCGGAACGGGCTGTGTAGCCGGAGGCTCGATGGAGATCTTTGATGAAATGAAGAGGCTCATCGAGGAAAACGGTCTCAACTGCGACGTTTCTCTCGACTCCGATGCCTGCGAGGGCAGCATAGGTCTTAAGAAGAGCGGCTGCCACGGCTTCTGCGAAATGGGTCCCGTACTCAGAATAGAGCCTTCCAAGCTGTTTTACCTCAAGGTTCAGCCTGAGGACTGCAAGGAAATAGTAGAAAAGTCCATAGTCAACGACGACGTGGTAGAGAGGTTGATATACAGCAGAGACGGTATACAATATCCGGAGCAGGAGGAGATTCCGTTCTACAAGCACCAGACAAGAATGGTCCTGGAGGACTGCGGACAGATAGACGCTCAGTCCATCAAGGAGTACATCGCCTATGGCGGATATACGTCTCTCGAAAAGTGCATGTTCGAGATGACGCGCGACGACATCATCAAGATCATCACCGATTCCAACCTCAGAGGACGAGGCGGCGCCGGCTTCCCTGCGGGAAGAAAGTGGCAGCAGGTCAAGGCCCAGAAGGATCCTGTCAAGTACGTTGTCTGTAACGGAGACGAGGGCGACCCGGGCGCTTTCATGGACAGAAGCATAATGGAGGGCGACCCTCACAAGATGCTGGAGGGTATGATGATCGCCGGATACGCTGCCGGAGCTACCGAGGGCTACATCTACGTGAGAGCCGAATACCCGCTCGCCGTAGAGAGACTTTCGATGGCCATAGAGCAGGCCAGAGATATCGGACTGCTGGGCGATAACATCCTTGGATCGGATTTCTGCTTTGATATCAACATCGTAAAGGGCGCCGGAGCCTTCGTCTGCGGCGAGGGAAGCGCGCTTACGACTTCGATAGAGGGTAACAGAGGTATGCCGAGAGTAAAGCCGCCTAGAACGGTAGAGCACGGACTTTACGGCAAGCCTACGCTGCTCAACAACGTCGAGACATTTGCCAACGTTCCTCTCATCATCGAAAACGGAGCGGAATGGTACAGGGCCATCGGACCTGAGAAGAGCCCGGGCACCAAGGCATTTGCTCTTACCGGTAACATCGTCAACACGGGACTCATCGAGGTTCCTATGGGAACTACGCTGAGACAGGTAATATACGATATCGGCGGCGGCATCAGAGGCGGCAAGAAATTCAAGGCCGTACAGATCGGCGGTCCTTCCGGCGCATGTCTGACGGAGGATCATCTGGATCTGCCTCTGGACTTCGACAGTCTGAAGAAGGTAGGCGCTATGATCGGTTCCGGCGGACTCGTTGTAATGGATGAAGATACCTGCATGGTAGAGGTTGCCAGGTTCTTCATGAACTTCACTCAGAACGAATCCTGCGGCAAATGCGTACCTTGTCGTGAGGGTACGAGAAGGATGCTGGATATACTGGAAAAGATCGTTGCCGGCAACGGCGAGCTCTCCGACCTGGATATACTGGAAAAGCTGGCGGATACGGTTACCGCTACAGCGCTGTGCGGCCTCGGCAAGACGGCTGCCAATCCGGTACAGTCGACACTCAGGTACTTCAGGGATGAATACATCGAGCATATCGTAGACAAGAAGTGCAGAACAGGAAACTGCCAGGCACTCAAGACGATCTACATCGACAAGGAGCTCTGTAAGGGATGCTCACTGTGCTCGAAGGTATGTCCTGTAGACGCCATCTCCGGCAAGATCAAGGAGCCGTATGAGATCGATCCGGCTAAGTGCATCAAGTGCGGAGCATGTATGGAAAAATGTAAGTTCAACGCCATTAAGGAGGGCTAAAATGAGTACGATTAATAGTAAGAGAACCATGACCGTAAACGGAAGGCCTGTACCTATCCAGGGCGAAAAGAATATCCTGGACGTTATCCGCAAGGCCGGATTCGATATGCCGACGTTGTGCTATCATTCACAGCTTTCCACTTTCGGCGCATGCAGAATGTGTATAGTAGAAGATAAAAAAGGAAACATCATCGCCTCGTGTTCCACGCCGCCAAAGGCTGGCATGGAGATAAAGACGAACACTCCGAGGCTGAGAGAATACAGGAAGATGATCCTGGAGCTGATGCTGGCAGACCACAACAGGGACTGCATCACCTGCGAGAAGAGACGTGACTGCGAGCTGCTGAGACTGGCAAGACGTTTTGACGTCGACACCGTAAGGTTCGAGACATACAGCATGGACGGCACCAAGGACAAGTCGTCGCTGGCCATCATAAGACATCCGGACAAGTGCATACTCTGCGGAGACTGCATCAGGATGTGCGACGAGATCCAGAACGTAGGCGCTATCGACTTCGCCTTCAGAGGCTCCAAGATGGAGGTAATACCGGCGTTCAACATGCCGCTTGCCGAATCCGACTGCGTAAACTGCGGTCAGTGCGCCGCCGTATGTCCGACAGCCGCCATCACTGTCAGAAGCAATCTCCGCGAGCTCTGGGATATGCTCAACGACGACAACATCATCGTTCAGGCTCAGATCGCACCTGCAGTAAGAGTTGCTCTGGGTGACGAATTCAACTTCCCTCACGGCACAAACGTTATGGGCAAGATCGTTGCCGCGCTGAGAAAGCTGGGCTTCGACGAGGTATATGATACCGCTACAGGCGCAGACCTGACGGTTATCGAAGAGGCTGCCGAGTTCGTAGACAGACTTAAGAACGGCGGCAAGCTCCCTCTGTTCACATCGTGCTGTCCTGCATGGGTCAAGTACGCAGAGACAAAGCATCCTGAGCTCATGGACAATATCTCCAGCTGTAAATCACCTATGGAGATGTTCGGTTCGGTGCTGAAGGAAAAGGCTAAGCTCGACGCCAAGGGCAAGAAGAACGCCAAGATCGTCAAGAACGTAGCCATCATGCCTTGTACCGCCAAGAAGTTCGAGGTTAAGAGAGACGAGATGAAGACTGACGGAGAGCCGACTGTAGATCTTTCCATCACCACGCAGGAGCTGGCTTCGCTCATCATCGAGTCTGGTCTCGAATTTGAAACGATACAGCCTGAGGCAGTAGACATGCCGTTCGGTATCGCCAGCGGCGCGGGTGTGATATTCGGAGTTACCGGCGGCGTTACCGAAGCCGTGATCAGAAACGTAATAAATCCGGGAAGCAGAGCAGAGCTCGATGAAATAGCCTTCACAGGAGTAAGAGGACTCGAGGGCGTTAAAGAGGTACAGCTTCCTTACGGCGAGGAAGGCGAGCAGACGCTCTCCATCGCCATCGTGCACGGACTCAAGAACGCCGAGAATCTCATCAAGAAGATCGAATCGGGCGAAGCTCACTACGACTTCGTAGAGGTGATGGCCTGCGTAGGCGGATGTATCGCCGGAGCGGGACAGCCGTTCGTAGTCGGCAGAGCAAGAGCCGAGCGTTCGCAGGGAATGTACGAGGCGGATCAGCTGTCCAACGTTCGTACATCGCAGGGCAACCCTGTAACCGAAGCGCTTTACAAGGGCCTGCTGGCAGGAGACAACGCCCACAGGCTGCTGCACTATAAATAAGGCGCACGTCATTGCATCGAAAATTATCATGTTCATTGATTTTCGATGTACCCGACACAAAAATTTCTCGCATATTGCGAATAAACCAAAAATCCGATGCACAGCGCATCGGATTTTTGATTGCAGACAAAAGCCTGACTCTGGTCATAAACCCGGATTTCTGTTCTTTGCAGTCATTTTGTTTTTTTAACCTGGATGACTGCATAAATCAATGGGTTTGAATGGCTTTGCATGCTGTAGACCGCTTTTGCAGAGGGCCTGAATGGGCTCGTTCGAGGCGTTGAACCTGCAAACGCGCAAAATTTTGCAGTCGTACGTAAAAAATTTTGAAAATGACTGCAAACAGTTAAAAATCCGATGCGTAACGCATCGGATTTTTGTGTTTCTATCATTTTAGCCCGCATGAGCCTACAGGCAGCGCGCCGTCCATGCTTTGCACGACCGCCTGCGTCTTGTCGGCATCAAACCAGCTGCACAGCTCGATAAAGTCCACATCGCTTTCCGCCATCCTGATCGCGGCAGCCTTTGCCTGTTCGAGATCCTTAACAAAGGCGATCGTCGTGGCGCAGTCATCGTTTTTCATCGACCTCCAAACGGTTTCATCTATACCGTCCGCCTTGATTATCATGCCGTAGCCGTACATGGATTCCAGCTTTTCCAGCTTAGCCAGCTCCTCGGCGCTGTATATGGAATTTTTGATCCTGATTCCGTCGCCTGCCTGCGCTCTGATCTTCGCCGTCAGCTCATCGTCGAAATCACCGCACAGATCGAAGTGATCGATGCCCTGAGCTATGAGCTCCGGTATGCGGCTGACGCCGGCCTCCACGCCATCCACGCCTTCTACTATCGTTATCGTCTCGCTGTTCTCGAGCCTTGTCGAATAATTCTCGGCATTGGCTTCGGGAACGTTGATCAAAAATGCAAACTTAAACATAAACTGCCTCCTTACCCTTATTTTTTTAAGAATATCATATGAGGGGTATCTTTGCAAAGCTCTTCCCTCGATTTTCATCACCTCAACGACAAAAATATATGGTATATTTATTATGTATGTAATTTTGATTTTGAAATATGACAAGGGGGATACATGGAACTCCTGACTACGGCGCTTCAATACGCCGGCATATACTATACCACAGCCGTCAGATGGGTCTTTCTGATCCTGGCGGTGTTCATACTGGCGAGGCAGATACGCTCGCTGCTGCAGGCCCGCAATCCGTCTGAGATATGGGCCTATCTCGGCTGTCCCGACGGCACCAGCGTGCCACTGACGCACTGGGAAAACCTGATCGGCAGAGGCCGCGGCTGCGACATCATCATCAACCTCACCAGCGTTTCCAGGAGTCATGCCACACTGATCAGAGACTCGGCGGGCGTATGGAAGTACAACGACCTCAATTCTAAGAACGGTTCACGGATAAACGGCAGACAGGTCAGCGGACCTACGGAGCTCAAAGCCGGCGACATCATAACGATCGGCGGCTCCGATTTCACGCTCTATCCTGTAAGCCTCCAGGAGCGCATGGTTAACATAGAAAAACGAAAGCGCAAGACGCGCCCCGTATCACCGTGGCCGTCCATGGTAGCGCTGACGCTTTTTCAGTTCCTGGCGGTCATCCAGTTCAGGATCTCTCTGGGCGAGGATTTTCCGGCCAATCTGCCTGTGGCTTTCGGGCTGCTCTGCGCCCTCATGTGGGCATACGTGATATTCATGAGGACGCTGAAACGCGTGGGCTTTGAGATGGAGATCATAGCCTTTTTCCTCTCTACGCTGAGCCTTTCCGTCACGGCCTCGGCCTATCCCGGAACAGTATTGAAACAGGCTATATGCGTACTGCTCGGCGTGGCGCTCTTCTTCTGCCTCTGCTGGTATCTGCGCGATCTCAACAGAGCCAAAAAGCTGATTTACATAATGATGGGCGCCAGCGTGGTGCTGCTGATTTTAAATCTGCTGCTGGGTACGGTTCGTAACGGTTCCATGAACTGGGTCAGCATCGGAGGTTTTTCATTCCAGCCTTCGGAGCTTGTCAAGATAGTATTCGTGTACGTGGGAGCAGCGACGCTGGATGAGCTGCAGCAGCGCAAAAACCTGACGATATTCATGGGCTTTTCCGTATTCTGTCTGGGCTGTCTGGCGATCATGGGCGACTTCGGTACCGCCATCATATTCTTCGTCACCTTCCTGGTCATCTCGTTTCTCAGGAGCGGTGATTTTTCAAAGCTGATACTGATCGTCGGCGCCGCCGGCCTCATGGGACTGATGGTGCTCAGGTTCAAGCCTTATGTAGGCGCCAGATTCGCGACCTGGGGTCACGTATGGGACGATCCCACAGCCGGAGGGTTCCAGCAGGTGCAGACAATGACCTCGGCCGCCAGCGGCGGCATGGTCGGTCTCGGCGCCGGTGAGGGCAATCTGAGCGATGTGGCCGCCGCCAGCACGGACCTGGTATTCGGCCTGCTCAGTGAAGAGTGGGGGCTCCTGATAGCCATCCTAGCTGTTCTCTGTATAATAACGCTCGGCATATTCGCCGTCCGCGCGATCATAGCCGGAAGATCTACATACTACAGCATCGCGGCCTGCGCCGCCACTTCGATGTTCATCTTCCAGGTCATACTGAATGTGTTCGGATCCGTCGATCTGCTGCCGCTCACAGGCGTAACCTTCCCGTTCGTATCCTCGGGAGGTACCAGCATGATCGCCTCCTGGGGGCTGCTGGCCTTCCTCAAGGCCGCTGACACGCGGCAAAACGCCAGCTTTGCCATACGGCTCGACAAGAAGGGGGAATTCGAGCCGGAGCTTGAGGGCGCCGGACTTGATGATCCGGAGGAAATATTCCGGGCCATCCCCGAAAAGCCGCGCCGCAGACGCGACAGAGAACGCGGCTTCGATGATACCGCCGTCGTCAGCAGATCGCAGCGCGGCGAGAAGAAGCCGATACGATATACCGATTTTTCCGATAAAGATTTCTTCGAGAGCTTTGAAAGCTCCACAGGCTCGCACGGCTCATCCGGAGCGCACGCCGGAACGCGGGCCGGCAAGGTGCCGGGCGGCAGAGCGCAAAATGCCGACAGCACACGGGGCGTGCGCGGAGATAACACGCGGGCCGGCAGAGCCCGAAGCATTCGGGCAAATGAAGACAGAGCTCGGAGCATGCGGGCAAATGATGACAGAGCCCGGGGTGCGCGAGGAGACGGCGCACAGGCCGGCAGAGCCCGTACTAACGGCTCCAAAACATACAGGGATCCATATGCTGACTCACGCGAGGACGAACCGCTGACACTCGATGATATTTTCGGAGGCGATGACAAATGAAAAAGATAGAAAAACGCGCTATCATGTGCCTCCTGCTGGCATTCCTGCTGCTCGTGGGCGTAGGCGTATTCTCTTACAGATACGTCGCCTACGGCGACGACTGGGCCTCATACGAGGGCAACCGCGACGTATACGCCGACGGCGACCTTTCCAAGGGCAGGCTGTTCGACACGAACGGCACCCTGCTGATGCAGAACACGCCCGACGGCATCGTATACAACGACAATGCCGCCATCAGATCGGCAATGATGCACATAACAGGCGACCGCGACAACAACATCACCACGGGAGCCAACAGAGCCTTTACTGACGAGCTGATAGGCTACGATCTCATCAACGGGGTCTATTCTCTGAACAACGACGGCGAGGACGTCACGGTGACGCTCGACGCCAATATCTGCGTCGCCGCATATGAGGCGCTCGGCGGACGCAACGGCACCGTGGGCGTATACAACTACGAGACGGGCGATATCATCTGTATGGTGAGCGCGCCTACGTACGATCCGACCAGCCCTCCCGCTTCTCCTGAAGAGGGCTCGTACATGAACATGTTCACTTCTGCGACCTTCGTTCCCGGCTCGATCTTCAAGCTGGTGACCGCTGCCGCCGCCATCGAGAACCTCGATGACGCATACACGTGGACCATCGACTGCACCGGCTCCGTCAGCTACGGAGGCGATTACGCCGTCACTGACCTGTCGGCTCACGGCGTCGTCGATCTGGAAAAGGCGCTCGAGGTCTCCTGCAACTGTTACTTCGGTCAGCTGGCCGAAAAGCTGGGGCCGGGACTGCTCGAAAAATACGTGGAAAAGGCCGGGCTGATGTCATCATACGACATCAACGGCATAAAAACGGCCGAGGGTACCTTCGATTTCCCTGACGGCGGCATGAATCTGGCCTGGACAGGAATCGGACAATGGGAGGACATGGTGAACCCGTGCGCCATGATGGTCTACATGGGAGCCATAGCCAACGGCGGCGAAGCCGTTTATCCCAACCTCATAGAGCCGACCTCTTTCATGGACAGCGTCAAGGCCAAGCTGCCGTTCTTCGGCACCGAGAGCAAAACGAAACGCATGATAGACGAGACTACGGCCGCTTCACTCAGCGACATGATGGCTAACAACGTGGTATCGCATTACGGCTCCGAGAACTTCCCGGGGCTCAGCGTCTGCGCCAAGACCGGTACAGCTGAGGTCGGCAGCGGCAAGAAGCCTCACGCCTGGTTTGCCGGCTTCCTCGACGATCCGTCCAATCCGTACGCTTTCATCGTGATGGTGGAAAACGGCGGTTACGGAGCCGATGCTGCCGGTTCGGTAGCCAATCAGGTACTGCAGGCGATCGTGAACCGTTAGCGGCCGTCAGTACCGCCGGCGGCCATTACAGCTTGACTTATGGACACGCCTCGTTTATATTGTACCTATATCAAAACGACCTGACACATATGACATACAGGCATACAAAGGAGGATATGCAATGGCATTAGGAATTCTGGCTATCATGTATCTCATCGTCGCCGCCGCAGGCATCGCGGGGCTGCTCGTGATGTTCCTCGCAAAGAACGAAAAGATAAAAAAGTTCACCTGCTTCCTCATGGCGCTGTGGGGCATGTTCATAGCCACGTGCAACGCGCTGAGCTTTCCGGCGAACTGGCTGATCCCTCAGGCCTTCTCATTTGGCTTCGGTTTCGTGGGAGTCGTAGGCCTGGTGATCCGCATCATGGCAAAGAACAAAAAACAGATACTGTTCGCCAAGCTGCTGACGACCGTGTCGGTGGCCTGCGGCACTTTGATCTTCATTTTTATATGATTTCCGCTCGCGGAAAGAAAAAAGAGGCTGCCTGAATGACGCCCTCCGTAAGGAAGGTGCTGCTCAGGCAGTCTCTTTTGCTGTATATACGATTATTCATAGCTGATATTGCAGCTGCCGTTCGTAACCTCTACCCAGGTGTTGCCCGGCGTGAGTCTGAACTCGTTGCCCTCCGCATCCACGAAGATCGTCCTGGAATCAAGATCCTCACGCGACCAGGTGCCTTCGACAGCCACGCCCCCTGTGAAGAGGATCGCCTCTCCGCCGGCGCACATATCTATCTGCAGCCTGCCCTTGGCGTCAAGCACGCTGCTGCTCACCTTTTGCACCAGTATGTTATATGCGGTGACAGGCTCTCCCGTCTCATGATCCACGTATTCGTTGCCGGAAATGGTTCTCGTGTACCTGCCGGTCGCTTCGTCGTATGTGAATTCACACTCGCTGCCGCCGTATTTGAACGCTATGCTGCCGGCAGCTTCGCCCTCATTGACCTGAGCGCCCTTGAGGAAGGCGAACGATCTGATGTCCTGCTTTTCATCCCACCAGCCCTGCTGCTCGATCTCGCTTCTGACCTCTTCCCAGGTTATGTATGAATTATGAGGCGCGGTCTTGTCGTCCACCCTGTAAAACTGACAGTCGCTGTTCATGGCGTTGATATACGGCACGACACCGGAAAGCAGATATTCCCTGGCCTGCGGGCTCCAGCCGTGAGCCAGGAATATTCCCTTGTACTCCCTGGTAAGATCCACGAAATACGGCCTCGTGCTCCTTATCGGCCCGAAATATTCCGGAAACTGCCCGTAATATATCGCCTGCAGCCTGGTCTGATTACCCTCGACCGGAAGCTCATATACGAGATCCGTCATGGAGAGCCACGACTGCGGTATGGCATCACCCACATTATCTATGGATACCACCAGCGGCCTTGCCGGCAGCGGCTCCGCAGATTCCTGCCCCGTGAGCGGATCGATATAGATCTCCTTTTCTTCTATTTCCGGCAGTCCGCCCAGTATCCGGCCGCCGGTCGTCACAACGGCGATTATCCCCGCGACGACTACCGCCGCCGCCAATATGATCACCAGTGTTATCAGTCTGTCAGGCTTTTTGCCCTGTCTGAATTTCCTGATCAACTCCATGGCTCTTCTGCTTCCCCTTTCACGGTTTATTTGCTATACTGTATTGTATCACAACTCAGGAGGACTTAGAACCATGAAATACTCATTTGCTCCTGCAGGCGTATGCTCCAGCAGGATAGATTTTGAACTCGATAACGGCATCATAAGAAACGTCAGCTTTACCGGCGGCTGCAACGGCAATCTCAAGGCTCTGTCCGCGCTGACGGAAGGAATGTCCGCCGATCAGGCTATAGAAAAGCTGCAGGGCATAACGTGCGGTCTCAAGAGCACCTCGTGCCCGGATCAGTTTGCCCGCGCGCTGACGGAGGCCAAAACCAAGCAGGCAGACCGGGAGGACAGATAGATATGACCTCTCTGCTCATACGACTCTTCGTCAAGAACCATGAAAACACCGCGGATCCCAGGGTTCGCGAAAGCTACGGCAAATTCGCCGGGATAGTCGGCATCGTATCAAACGTCATACTCTGCGTCATGAAGATCATCATCGGCGTATTTTCCAAAAGCATCGCCATCATCGCCGACGGCATAAACAATCTGGCCGACGCCTCATCGTCCATCATGACTCTCGTGGGCTTCAAGCTGGCTTCACAGCCGGAGGACGAGAAGCACCCGTACGGACACGCCCGCATCGAATATCTGACCGGGCTGTTCGTTTCGATCCTGATAATAATCATCGGCGTGCAGCTTTTGAAAACCTCGTTCGAAAAGATCCTCGATCCTCAGCCGCTGGAATTCAGCTACACGACGGTGATCATCCTCATCATCGCCATCATCATCAAGCTCTGGCAGTCGATGTTCAACAGAAATATCGGCAAGAGGATAAGCTCAGTCACACTGCTGGCTACTGCATCGGACAGCAGGAACGACGTCATATCGACGGCCGCCGTGCTCATCAGCGTCCTGGTGGGGAAATTCACAGGGCTGCATATCGACGGCTATATGGGCTGTCTCGTGGCACTCTTTATCATCTGGTCGGGCATACAGCTCGTCAGAGAAACCTCCAACCCGCTTCTGGGCGAGGCGCCCGACGAAGAGCTGGTGGAGGCTATACGCGATACAGTGGCAAATGAACCGGGCGTGCTCGGGATACACGATCTGATGGTCCACAACTACGGCCCCGGTAAGATCTTCGCCTCCATGCACGTGGAGGTCGACGCCGACGGCGACCTGATGAAGAGCCACGATATAATCGACAACATCGAACGCCACGTCAAGGACAGCCTCAACATAGAGTTCGTCATCCACATGGATCCCGTAAGAACGAACGATCCACAGATCACCAGGCTGCGCACGATCATTGAAAAAGCCTTCGAGCCTCTTGACGGCGTTGAGAGCATCCACGATTTCAGGCTCGTTCCGGGGCCGACCCACACCAACGTCATATTTGACGTCGTGCTCGCGCCTTCCTGCAGCTATCCGGAAAAGCAGATACAGACCATCGCCGACAAGGCGGTAAAGGAGGCTGCTGGCGACAGCTATTTCGTCGTCATCACATTCGACAGAGCGTATACGAAGCTGTAGCCGCGGAGGGACTTCGCGGCCGTGGCCACATCAGAGCCGCCATCCGTAGGCGGCTCTTCGTGTGCCTGCCTCATGCACTGTCTGTGCTCGCTTGATGCGCCTGCTTCATGCGCTGCCTGCGCCTACTTGATAATATTCACTGATCTATTGCGATTTTTAACAAAATAGCGGCTTTTCAGGCTTCGCGGCGGAGACTGTTTGTTAATATTTCTCGTTTTTATTGAGATATTAACAAGTTTCAGCTCTGTCGGCTCAGAATTAGTGTTAAAAACAAGTCGATATCATTACATTATTATCAACTGCCCCTCGCGCAAAGCGTCTACAGAGACGATAATTGTTAAAATTTCAACCTTAAGCGATGATTTTAGCAACTCTCTTCGCCGTATACCCCCCCCCCCCCCCCTTTTTTTTTATATATTTTTTCAAGGTGGTTATTTGAAAAAGTAAATGTGCGTTTGCAATTCTAAATGCAGCACTGGAAAATCACCCCGGATTTACGTGCATTAACTCCTGCAAAAGTGCGTTTAAGAAATCGTAAATGTTACTTGTGCAGAGGTTA
>CASESB010000019.1 GCA_949290475.1 uncultured Bacillota bacterium | reverse complement strand
CAAGCCTCAGAAGACGTACGATCCATTCCTGCTTCTGAACATGGAAGCGGGAGTGGATTTATTGTTATCGGAGATCGATGCAGGAAGCAGGATCTGCATCTACGGCGATTACGATGCCGACGGAGTGACCTCTATCTGTATAATGTCGCGCCTTCTGAGGGAGCTGACGGACAATTTCACATATTATATACCTTCGAGATTCGATGAAGGGTACGGTCTTAACAGAGACGCGGTCAGGCGCGTACGCGACGACGGGGCGGATCTGCTGATAACGGTGGACTGCGGCAGCGTTTCATACGACGAGGTGGAGTACGCCAAGGCGCTCGGCATGAAGGTGATCGTGACGGATCATCACAATGTGGAGGATGTAAAGGCCGACTGCATACTGATAAACCCCAAACAGCCGGGGTGCCGGTACCCGTTCAGGGAGCTGGCCGGCTGCGGCGTCGCCTTCAAGATCGTTCAGGCCGTATGCAGACGATGCAGTCTGCCGAAGAGCGTTATCAACGATGTGCTCGATCTTGCGGCCATAGGCACGGTGGGGGATATAGTGTCGCTCACCGATGAAAACAGGACCATAGTCAAATACGGGCTCAGGAGGATAAATTCCGGCAGCAGGAAAGCGCTGAAGATGCTGGCCGAAGCCATATCGCTGAAGAGAGTCACCTCCGAAAACATAGCGTTCGGCATAGCGCCGCACATCAACGCCGCCGGCAGGATGAAGGATGCCTCTGAGGCCGCTGAGCTGTTTCTCACCGAAGACGAGCGCACGATGGCGGAAAAGGTGAATGAGCTGGTCGCCCTCAACAGGACGCGCCGGGAGAAGCAGGAGGAGGCATATGAACGGTGCATGGAGATGGTGTCCGGTGAAGAGAAGTTCATACTGCTGAGGACGGACGATATCCATGAGGGCATCGCCGGCATAGTGGCCGGGAAGATAAAGGACAGCCAGGGAAAGCCGGTGATAATCGTCACGCCTTCAGAGGACGGATATCTGAAAGGTACCGGCCGCAGCGTGGAGGCGGTCGATATATTCGCTCTGCTTAAAAGGCACGCGGAGCTTTTCGCGCGTTTCGGAGGACACAGGAGCGCCTGCGGATTCCTGATGGCGGAGGAAAACCTGGAGACTCTGAGAAGAACTCTGACCGCTGACATGGCGGAGCTGGAGGCGGCGGGAGCGCTGGCCGAAACAGGAAACGTATGGGAGACGGAAATATCGCCGGGAGAGTTGAGCCTGGAGCTGGCAGAGGGCGTGGAGAGGATGCAGCCCTTCGGAAAGGATAATCCGAGGCCGGTATTCCTCATGAGAGAAGTGACGCCGCAGCGCGTCAGGTTCATGGGAGAGGACGGCATACATGCCGCTTTTGCAGCTTACGGAGACGGGGCGTACGCCGACTGCGTGATATTCAGGAGAGGACAGGAGATGAGAGAGACGCTGATGGCGGGCGAGCCCGTGGACATCGTGGGAACGGTGAATATCAAGACGTGGAACGGAAATAAGAGCGTACAGTTTATCGCAGAGGAGATAATCGCATCATGATGAAGGACAGAAAGAAAACCATAATATATCTGGTGGCGGCATTCCTGGCCGGAGCCGTTGTCACGGGAGGGACATGCGCCGCGGTGTTCAACGGGGCGCTGGGCTCGGTGACTGTGCCGGCACAGGAGTACAGGGAAATGCAGGATGTATATGAACGCTACAGCAAGCTGGATCAGCTTTACGACACGGTGTCGGCGGCCTTTTATAAGGACGTCGATGAGGAGGCGCTGCTCGAGGGCGCGTATAAGGGTCTGGTGGCAGGTCTGGGCGATCCGTATTCATCGTATATGACGGCTGATGAATACGAGACCTGGAAAGCGACGGCCACAGGTGAATATTCTGGCGTGGGCATAACGTTCACTCAGGATCAGGACGGCAGATTTCTCGTCGTTTCCGTGGAAAAGGGGTCGCCTGCCGCTGAAGCCGGCATAAAGGAGGACGATATCCTGCTCGCCGTCGACGGTAAGGAATACAGCGATCTCGACATGATCGGCAACGCCATCAGAGGAGACGAGGGCACGTCGGTAGAGATAACGTATATGAGCGGAGAGCGCGAGAAAAGCGTGACTCTGACGAGAGAGCTTATCGTCCAGCACAGCGTGGAGAGCGAGATGCTGGAGGGAGACATAGGATATATCTGCATAAGCTCCTTCATAGAGACGACGGGCGACGATTTCACCAAGGCTCTGAAGCAGCTTGAGGATGACGGAGCCAGGGGACTGATACTCGATCTGAGAAACAACGGCGGAGGACTTGTCGATTCCTGCGTGGAGGTGGCCGACGAATTTCTGGACGAGGGAACCGTGGTTTACGTCGAGGACAGAGAGGGCAGCAGGCGCGAATATGATGCCGAGGACGGCAAAACGGATCTCAGGACGGTGGTGCTGGTGAACGAGGGCAGCGCCAGCGCTTCGGAGATACTGGCGGCGGCGCTGCAGGACAACGGCTTCGAGATAGTCGGTCAGACGACGTACGGCAAGGGCGTCATCCAGTCGACCGTGCAGCTTGAAGACGGCTCGGCTCTGAAGCTGACGATAATGCAGTACTTTTCGCCTGAGGGCAACGCCATAAACGACAAGGGCGTCACGCCTGATCACGAGGTAGAGAACGACAAGGACTCCGATACGGACAGGCAGCTGCAGGAGGCTCTGAAGCTGCTGCAATAGCGTGGACGGACAGTGCGGCCTGCGCTTTAGAGCTTTAAAGTGCGGTTGACTGATAATTTTTCAGATGGTATAATTTACAAAGAAAAGAGCGCAGGACGTGCGGAAGAGACGATGTCCATAGAAAGGAGCATTGTATGGCGTACGAATCCAAATTCAGAAGAGACGACATAGACGAGCTGTTCAGAGCGATACTGCTGCTGGAGAACGAGGAAGACTGTTACAGATTCTTTGAAGATATATGTACCATAAACGAGATACATTCCATAGCGCAGAGGCTGCAGGTGGCGAAGCTGCTGTCCGAGAACAGGACCTACAGCGAGATCGAGCAGATCACCAAGGCCTCCACGGCTACCATCAGCAGGATCAACAAGTGCCTGGTATACGGAGCCGACGGATATAAGAGGATACTGGACAGGATGAAGGAAGATGAAGAGGACAGTGAAGAGTAGCCCCGATATATTTCAGAGACAATAATTAGAAGAGGTTTGGCGGAAACATTGTTTTCCGCCTTTTGAACATTATGGAGTTATACGTATACGAAAACTACAGAGACGTGTTTCCTGATATTGACGGGAGGAATCTGACGGACGCTCTCATAGAGCTGTCGCTGGACGCATACGGAGCCCGCGGACACCGACTGCTGAGGACGGAAAGGGGCAAGCCGTACGTCGAGCTTTGCGGCGGCGGACAGCTCTGCGTGTCGGTGAGCCACAGCGGTACGTATTTTCTGTGTCTGATAGACGAAGAGCCGGTAGGCGTCGACGTGCAGCAGGAGAGAAGCGTCGCCGCAGGCAGGATAGGCAGACGCTACTTCACGGAAGCGGAGAGACGGCTGCTTGACGAATACGGAGACGACGGCTTCTTCCTCCTGTGGACGAGGAAGGAAGCATATGCCAAATACACGGGAGCAGGATTGGAAGAGATAATGAGAGGAACTGACGTGCTGGGACGCAGCGACGTGGATTTCCTGGATTTTCAGCTGGAGAAAGGAATGTACTGCTCATGCTGCATGATGAGATAGACAGAAAAAAAGGCTATGCGGCCGCCGTGCTGTTCTCGGCGCTGGTGGGATTTTCGTTCCTGGGCATCAAGATATGTCAGCAGTATACGGACGGCCTGAACATATTATGCTATCGCTATGATTTCGCCATGCTGGCGGTGCTGCTGCTGATGGCGGCGGGAAAGGTGAAGCCTGCGGAGCTGAGGCGAAAGCCGAAGGGCAAGCTGCTGCTGACGGCTGCGTTTTACGTCGGTTTCATGGCCTTCCAGGTGGCGGGACTGTTTTACGCCACTTCGGTGGAGGGCTCGATAATATTTGCCGTAGTGCCTATAATGGTGAAGATAATAGCGTCGCTGTTCCTGAAGGAGCGGACGTCGTGGGCCGGCAATGCGTTCATCTGCATGACGGTGGCGTCGCTGATATTCATGATAGTCATGGGAGCGTCGGGCATAGAGGTGGATCCTCTGGGAACGGCGCTGCTGCTGATCGCGAGCGTGATGATGGCCATGAGCAACATATTCATGCGCTATACGAGAAACGATTACCGACCGATAGAGATAACGACGGCTATCGTCATCCTGGGCTTCGTGGTCTTCAATGCGGCGGCCATTGTGAGAGCCGCGGTTACGGGAACGGGAGTTGCAGGATATTTTGAGCCGCTGCTGATCCCGCAGGTGGCGATATCGGCGGCTTATCTCGGCATAGGCTGCATACTGCTGTCGGCTCATCTCATGAGCTATATGCTCAGCAGGATGGAGGCCGCCAAGGGAACGATATTCGGCAACCTTTCCACGGCCATATCCATCGTGGCCGGCGTAGCGGTGCTGGGTGAGCCGCTGATGTGGTACCACGTGGTATGCACGGCGGCGATCGTGGCCGGGGTGATAGGCATGAGCCTCAGCGGGGAGCCGCGAGACAGGCACGGTAAAGAGAAAGGATAAGGAGGAGCGAATCATGAGCAGCAATGACGGTAAGGGGATAAGGTTCAGCTTCCTGATGGAAAACAGGGCCGGAGACGCCGGCATAGTCGCCGAGCACGGGCTTTCGATATACATAGAGGCGGACGGCATGAGGCTTCTGTTTGACGCCGGAGCCAGCGATCTGTTCATCGGCAACGCGAAGAGGATGGGCGTGGAGCTGGCGGACGTCGATGCGGCCGTGGTCAGCCACGGACATTACGACCACACGGGAGGCTTCCCGGCGTTCTGCCGTCTGAACGACAGAGCTCCGATATACGTACACAGGAACGCCTTTCGCGAGTCATACGTCCTCAGAGACGGGAAGCTCTGGGGAGACGACGACGGTATAAGGTGGAGCGATGAGCAAAGAGCGGAGCTGGAAAAAAGGCTCATACTTACAGACGGGCCGGTGATGATAAGCGACGATATATGCGTGACCGGAACCATAGAGCAGGAGGCCGGGTTCGTGCCGGCGGAGCGCTTTTATTATCGTGATGACGACGGCAGGATAACGGAGGACGACATGTCGCATGAGCAATGCCTCGTCATCAGGCAGCCGGAGGGGCTGTACGTATTTTCGGGCTGCAGCCACACGGGAGTGATATCGGCGATCAACACCGCACTCAGGATCTTCCCGCAGGAGAGGATAGCGGTGCTCGTGGCAGGCATGCACCTCTATAAAGCCTCGGAGGAGGAGCGGCTGCAGGTCGTAGGCGAGATAGCGGAGCATGCTCCCGATCGCGTCATGCCTGTGCACTGTACGGGGATCGACGCCATCTGCGATCTGAGATCGAGGCTGGGAGAAGGATGTGTGGTCGCCTCGGCGGGCGACAGCTTCGGCGTGTGCGGTGAGAGATATGAGTGAGAAGAGGGATGTGCGCGAGGCGGCAGTAAAATATCTGAGCTACAAGGCCAGGACGAAGGCGCAGGTCGTGGAGCATCTGCGGCGCAAGGGCTTTGAAGATGGTGAGATAGAGGAGGCCGTAAAGGAGCTGGAGGCCTACAGATATATAGACGATATGGCTTACAGCAGCATGTACTTCCGCTACGGATTTGATAAGGGGCGGGGGATCATGAGGATAAAGCGTGAGCTGGCGGAAAAGGGCGTGGACAGGGACGTGATCGAGGCGGCGTTTGATGAGCTGGAGGATGTGCCGGATCAGTTCGAGGAGGCGCTGAGGATAGCCGGGGAAGCGCTCGGCGGCGCAGACATGTCAGCCATGGCGTACGAAGAAAAGAGAAAGCTGAAGGGCAGAGTGAGCCGCAGGCTTGCAGGGCGCGGTTTTTCCTCGGATGTGATATACAGAGTGCTTGATCGTTTGGATTGACGGAGGCTGGGCGTATGGAAGAGCAGACGGCTAGGACGGAGCTTTTGATCGGAAAAGAGGGTGTGGAGAAGCTGGCGGCTTCATCGGTGATAGTGCTGGGTATCGGCGGCGTAGGGAGCTATGTGGCCGAAGGGCTGGCGAGAGCCGGCATAGGCATGTTGACGCTCGTAGATATGGATACGGTGGATATCACCAATATCAACAGGCAGATACCGGCGCTGCACAGCACGCTGGGCAGATCCAAGACGCAGGTGATGGCGGAGCGCGTGCGCGACATATCGCCGCTCTGCGACGTTACGGCGGAGGATTGCTTTTTCCTGCCGGACACGGCGGATCGCTTCGATTTCGGAGCCTATGATTACGTTGTGGACGCCATAGACAACGTGACCGGCAAGATCGCCATAATCGAGAAGTCGGTAAGGGAAGGAACGCCGGTGATATCCTCGATGGGCACAGGAAACAAGCTGGATCCGTCGGCATTCAGGATAACGGTCATAGAGAAGACGAGGGTATGTCCTCTGGCGAGGGTGATGCGCAAGGCTTTGCGCGACAGAGGAATCGCCGGCATCAAGGTGCTCTATTCCGAAGAGGAGCCGGTGAAGACGGACGGAGGCGCGACGCCGGGCAGCATTTCATTCGTGCCGTCGGTGGCAGGACTGCTGATTGCGGGAGAGGTCATAAGGGATATACTCGGCGGCAGCCGTAGAGGAGGAGATGAGAGCGATGGATAACAGCAGCGTTATTTTGCTGGGACTGTTCACGGCGGTGATCGTCCTGATAATACTGGCGATCGTCATCATACTGAAGCTGTCGAAGAGCGGCGGCATAGGACAGGAGGGCGAGCTGAGGCGCGATATACGCGAGGAGATGAGCCGTTCGAGGCGCGAGACGGGAGAAAACGTGCAGACGAGCGTCAAGAGGCTGGGCGAGATGATATCGCGCAACCAGATGGAAAGCGCCGACATGCAGAACAAGAGGCTGCAGGAGCTCAACAGGCAGCTTGCTGACACGTCGATGAGCATCGAACAGCGGCTGGAAAATATCAGGATCTCCATGGAGAACAAGGTCACCGCGATGACGGAGGAAAACAACCGTCAGCTGACGGAGATGAGAAACACGGTCGACGAGAAGCTGCAGAAGACGCTGGAGGACAGGATAGGCAGATCGTTCATGCAGGTGAGCGAAAGGCTGGAGCAGGTGACAAGAGGTCTGGGAGAGATGCAGGCGCTGGCGGCCGGAGTCGGAGATCTGAAAAAGGTGCTGTCAAACGTGAAGACGAGAGGTATACTGGGCGAGATACAGCTGGGAGCGATACTCGAACAGATGCTGGCGCCGGGACAGTACGAGGAAAACGTCGCCGTGAAGGGCGGCAGCGAGAGAGTTGAGTTTGCGGTCAAATTTCCGGGAGAGGGGGATATCCCCGTATATCTTCCCATAGATGCGAAATTCCCGGCCGATGCGTATATCAATCTGCAGAACGCATATGATACGGGCGACAGACAGCTGATAAAGGCGGCGGCCGATAACCTCAGGAACGCCGTGCTGAAGGCGGCCAGAGACATTAGAAGCAAGTACATAGCGCCGCCGCGCACGACGGAGTTCGCCATCATGTTCCTGCCGTTTGAAGGCCTGTATGCTGAGGTGCTGAGGCTGGGACTCGTCGATGTGCTGCAGAGGGACTACCGCGTCAACATAGCGGGGCCTACCACTATGTCGGCCATGCTCAACAGCTTTCAGATGGGCTTCAGGTCGATCGCTTTGCAGAAGCAGTCGGGTCAGGTATGGGATACGCTGGCCAAGGTCAGGACAGAGTTCGATAAGTTCGGCGATGTGCTGACGAAGACGCAGAGCCGCATGGAGCAGACGCAGAGAGATCTGGAGGCGCTGGTAGGCGTGAGGACGAGGGGCATACAGAGGGCGCTCAAGGACGTGTCTTCGTCAGGGGAGACCGATGAACTTGCGGATGAATAATAATTAGTAAGGGGAATGATAAATGAGCATATTCGCTATATCCGATCTGCATCTGTCGTTTTGTCCGCAGGTGGACAAGCCGATGGACGTATACGGGCCGGGATGGCACGATCATGCGCAGAGGCTTCGCCGGAACTGGCTGCAGACGGTCACGGAGGACGATACGGTGGTGATACCGGGAGATATCTCGTGGGGGCTCAAGCTGGAGGAGGCGAGGTACGATCTCGACTGGATAGATGAGCTGCCTGGGCGCAAGGTGCTGTTCAAGGGCAATCATGATCTGTGGTGGAACGGCATCACGAAGCTGAAGGCCATGTATGAGAGGACGGATTTCATACAGAACGATCACTATGAAGCGGAGGGCATATTCATATGCGGAACGCGCGGCTGGGTCACGCCTGACAGCGACGATTACACGGAGGCGGACGAGAAGATATACAAGCGAGAGCTGCTGCGCCTGCGGGCGTCGCTGGACAGCGCCATGAATACGCCGGGCTGCAGCGGAGAGAGGATACTGGGCGTGCTGCACTATCCGCCGGTATCGAGGGTAACGTCGTTTTCGGGTTTCCAGCAGATATTTGACGAATACGGAGTGAAGAAGGTCATATACGGGCATCTGCACGGAGCCGAGGGCTTCGGCAAGGCTATAGAAGGCGACTGGCACGGAGTGGAGTACAGGCTCGTATCGGCGGACAGGCTCGGGTGCATGCCGGTGAGGATAGAGCTTTGACGGAAGGAAATTTGACGGGAGGGCAGATCTCATGAACACGGTCGATATAATCATAAAGAAGCGCGACGGGCACAGACTCACAGCTGAGGAGACGGCTCATATGGTGATGGGGTATACGGAGGGCAGTATTCCCGATTACCAGATGGCCGCTTTCCTGATGGCCGTGTTTTTCCGCGGCATGGATCGCGAGGAAACGGTGACGCTGACGAACGTGATGCGTGATTCCGGAGACATCATGGATCTCAGCGCCATAGAGGGCGTCAAAGTGGATAAACACAGCACGGGAGGCGTAGGCGATAAGACGACGCTGATCGTGGGACCGCTGGCGGCAGCCTGCGGCGTGCCCGTAGCCAAGATGAGCGGACGCGGACTCGGGTTCACGGGCGGTACGGTAGATAAGCTGGGCGCGATACCGGGATTCAGGATCTCGCTCGAGGAAAGCGAATTCATAAGGCAGGTGAACGAAAAAGGCATAGCCGTCATCGGGCAGACGGGACATATAGCGCCTGCCGATAAGAAGATATATGCGCTGAGGGATGTGACTGGCACCGTGGACAATCTCAGCCTCATCACCGCCAGCATCATGAGCAAGAAGCTGGCGGCAGGCTCAGATGCCATACTGCTGGATGTGAAGTGCGGCAGCGGCGCTTTCATGAAGACGCAGGAGGACGCGGAAAAGCTGGCGGAAATGATGGTGGGCATAGGGAATTCATGCGGTAAAAAGACCGTAGCCGCCATAACAGATATGGAGCAGCCGCTGGGAAGAGCCGTGGGCAACGCCCTGGAGGTCAGGGAAGCCATAGATGTGCTCAGGGGCTGCGGTCCTGATGATATCACGGAGCTTTCGCTCGTGCTGGCAGGGATGATGATATATATGGGCGAAAAAGCCGCTTCCGCAGAAGAAGGCCGTGAAATGGCCGAGGAGGCTCTCAGCAGCGGCGCGGGGCTTGAAAAGTTCAGGCAGTTCGTCGCCGGTCAGGGCGGAGATCCGCGCGTCACGGAGGATTACGGCATTCTGCCAGGCAGCGAAGTGGAGCTGGAATTTGTCGCGCCGGAGGACGGATACGTTTCGTCCATAGACGCCATGAAGATAGGACTGGCATCGCAGCATACAGGCGCGGGGCGCGAGAAAAAGGAAGACGATATAGACCTTGCCGCCGGCCTCTGCCTTCACCGAAAGGTGGGAGACAGGGTGAGCAAAGGAGACGTTATTTGTACTGTTTATGGCAATAATGTGAAAAAAACGAAAAAAGCATTGGAAGAAGTCGTCGATGCTGTTAAAATAAGCGAGGAAAAGACGGAGCCGGGAAGGCTGGTCAAGAAGATAATAGGATAAAGAGGTAAAGAGGGATAAGGATGAAACGGATAACGATTGCAGCGTTGATCCTGATCATGATCGCGGTTCTGGCTTCATGCGGCGAACAGAAGGAACAGGCAGAAACGCCCGAAGACGGCAAGGGCTGTGAGATAGCCGTGGTGTCGGAGAGCGTTAAGGTCAAGGACGATCCGTTCGTAAGCATGGCGTGGGAGAGCGTGAAGGCTTTCTCGCAGGAATACGGGATGGCGGCGAAGATATACAGACCTGAAGCGGCGGATAAGGAAGCCTACACGGCAGCCGTAGAAGAGGCAGCTGACGACGGGGCGGGATTCATAGTCCTGGCCGGCAGCGCTCTGGAAACCACTGCCGACGATGCGCAGGAGGCATATCCTGACGTGGACTTCATGCTGCTCGACGGAGTGCCGCACGATGAGAAGGATAATTACGCGACGGCGGACAATATGGTCAGCGTCGTGTTTGCCGAGGAGGAGGCCGGTTATATGGCCGGATATGCCGCAGTCATGGAAGGCTATACGAAGCTGGGCTTCATTGGCGGACGGGAGCTGCCTTACGTCAAGAGATACGGATACGGCTTCCTGCAGGGAGCAGCGGCGGCAGCCGCCGAGACGGAAACAAAGACGGAGATGAGATATACGTACACGGGCTCGCAGGCGGCCTCCGAGGAAACTCAGAAGCTGGCGGCGGAGTGGTACGAGGAAGGCACGGAGATCATTTTCGTTTCGGGAGGCTCGATGACGGATTCGGTGATCGATGCGGCCGATAAAGCGAAGGCAAAGGTCATAGGCGCGGATCTGGACAGCGGCCGGCTTTCGGAGACGGTCATAATGTCGGCGTCCAAGGGGATAGACGCGGCGATACAGACCGTGCTCAAGAGCTATGAGGACGGAACGTTCTCAGGCGGAACAGCATTCAACTACGCGGCCAAGAACGACGGAGTGAAGCTGGAGATGGAGAAAACGGCCTTCAGCAGCTTCAGCAGCGATGATTACGATAAGCTGTTCAGGCAGCTGAAGAATGGGAAGATAGAATTAAAAAAGGATACGGGTGTGGATTCACTTGACGAGCTGACGGGCGAGTGGGTAACGCTGATACAGTAGATATTGCCCGTTTTTGCGAGAAAAAACAAAAAAATGTTGAATTCATAGAAAATAAATAGGTTTATTGTATAGACCAAGTGGATGTTTTGTGCTAGTATATTTATTAAGCTATAACATGGAGGGGGTAGTATGAAATCTAATAAGACTAAAGGAAGAATATTAGACACGTCAATCAGGCTTTTTAATGAAAAGAAGGCTTCCAACGTGAGCACGGTGCAGATATCGACGGCAATGGAAATAAGTCCGGGAAATCTGTATTATTACTATGCCAATAAGGAAGAGGTAATAAGGTGCATATGGAAGGACAGGATGGTGGAGGAGCTCGACAACCTCATCGTCCAGTATGAAAGTATCGAGACGGCCGATAATCTGCTGGATTTCCTCAAGGAGATAATCGAACACTGCATCAGATACAGGTTCTTCTATACGGAGATGCCGACGCTGTTCAGAAACGACAGTACGCTCATGGACGTATATGCGGGAGTGCATGACAGGGTGAGCGAATCGACCGTGAAGATGTATAAGTCTCTCATGTCCAAGGGCAGGATGAAGGAGATTCCGGAGGCTGAGATGGACAGCATGGCGGAGAACGGGATCGTGCTGATCATAGGGCTGGTCGCACAGAGCGACATCAGGAGCATCAGCGGATTTGATATCTCCAATACCATACAGGTCGTGTGGCGCAACATGGCTGCGTATCTCAATCCTTATTTCACCGACGAGATGGTAAATGAGATGGCGAAGGCTCTGAAGGCGAGAATGGACGACTGATATCGGCACAAGCCTGCGAGGTACGCCTGATACGGATGGCTGAATGAATTAAATAAAGACTATGATCTTACCGGAATCGCTGCCGGTCGGAGGCATAGTCTTTTTTGCTGCCGTATCGGCTTTGGAATTTTTTACTGATAAATTCGGAGTTTTTACTGCTAAATATGTGAAACCGTAGGCGCGCATATGGCGGCGATATAGAGCACGAACAGGTCGTAGCTCTTTCGCAGATCGTAGCCGGTCTTCTTCTGCAGCTTCTGTATCTTGTACTGTATGGTGTTCTTGTGCGCAAAGTATTTTTTCGACAGCGCCGTCAGGGAGCCGTTGGCGTTAAAGAAGGAAATGATGAAATCACAGAACTCCGGGATCTCATCTTCCCGGCATCTTTCAAATACTATCCTGCAGAGGTTTTCCTTGTGCATCTTGGGCAGCTGCTCGATGACGTAATCCAGCATGATGTTGTTGAACAGGTAGATGCCGGTTTCATCCTCATCGCAGTCGAAGTACGATAATATGTTGCCGGCCTCGTTGTATGAACGGTAGATATTCATATAGTCCTCGTAATCGTTTCCGATGGTGCAGAAGAGTGAGATGTGAGGACTCCTGTTCAGGCGGCTGCAGGCGATCTCCAGCTCTCTGTAAAGCTCGCGGTGGCCGCAACAGGCGATGATGATGAACACGGTGCCGTTGAACATGATATGGATGTTCGCTGATGAGATCTCATCGACGATATCGCTGACGATCCTGTCCGAGAGCATCTTGGCGGAGCCGCTTTTCGAGGCGGTGGCGGGCGCCGTGTTTTTTATTATGGCGACCGTGTATTCGCCCGTGACGCTGATGCCGTTGCGTTTCATGCGCTCCTCGAGATTGTACTGCAGGTTTTTGAAATTTCCGTGGATCAGATCGTTGATGAGCATGTTTTTCTCCTGCTGGCTCCCGAACTGTTCCGACATCCTCAGCGACTCGTGCAGCAGCATCTCCGTCATCTTCTTCAGTATGAGGCCGTACTTTATGGTACGCTGAGGCTCGCCCGTGATACCGATGACGCCCATGATCTCGGAATCGAGATGGATAGGCAGGTTCGTGCCCTTCATACAGCCGCGGTATTCATGGTCATTGGTGACGATCAGCTGATCCATGTTATCCTCTATCAGCAGCCGCGCGCCCTCGTGGAAGGTGTTGACTCTGTTCCGGTTGGTACTAGCTATTATCAGCCCTGTCTCATCCATTATATTTATGTCCTCCTCGATGACCGTGCGTATCTCGTTGAGGATCTGTTCCGCTATCTGATGAGTCAAATGCATCGTGCATACCTCGCTTCCTGATTTTTACAAGCAATTACTTGTCCCGCGTAACATATATTACAATATTTTATTAGCACTGTAAACATATAAATACAGTGAATGTTATGATATATTTATTTTACAGATTATTAAGAAACTCTTTACATACATGAAAGGAGAAAATCATGGCACAAAGATCTTGTTCATCTTTTGTTATCATGGGCTCGGAGACAAAGTCGGGAAATCTGATTTATGCTAAAAACAGCGACAGGCCCTTCAACGAGGCGCAGCCGCTGATATTCTATCCGGCTGCAGATCATCCAAAGGGCTCTTTTACGGAGTGTTCATTCATAAAGATACCTCAGGTGGAGCATACGTATGCGTGCATAGGCTCCAAGCCTCACTTCTTCTGGGGCTTCGAGCACGGCGTCAATGAGCACGGCCTTGCGATAGGCAACGAGCAGGTATCGGGAAGGGAAAGACCGGATAGACGCTGGGGTCTCATAGGAATGGATATCCTGAGGCTGGCTCTCGAAAGGGCGAAGACGGCCAGAGAAGCGATCGACGTGATCGACGGACTCCTGTCGACCGTAGGAACGGGAGGCGCTCCGGGACACAGGATCCCTCAGTTCAACACTAATTTTATCATTTCTGACCCGAACGAATCGTATCTGTTTGAATCGCATCAGACGAAGTGGGTGGCCAAGAAGGTGGACAGGTACGGTTATCTGGCCAACTGCTACTGCATCGAGGACGATTACGATCTGATCGCAGACGGAACCGTCGAGGAGGCATGTGAAAAGGGCTTCTGGCATCCGGACGTACCGTTCAACGCCGCCAAGGCATGGACGATCGACGAGCTGCTCTACGACGAATCAGAGGGCTTCGTAAGATACATGAGGCTGAAGCATCTGCTTTCGAGAAAGGCCGAGGCCAATGAGAAATTTGACATCAAGGATGCGATGAGCATGCTGCGCGATCACTATGAGGACGTGCCTGAGCTGCAGTCCATATTCAGTCCGGCAGCCAACAAGACGTGCACGATATGCAGTCATCCGGGCGGTGTGGGAGACGGATGCGCTTCAGCCGCCAGCACGGTAACGGTATTGAAGAAGGACGTTCCAAAGGAGCTGACATTCACGTACTGGGGAAGCATGGCACCGCCTTGCTGCTCGATATTCAGACCGTATTACAACATCGACTTCATCCCTGACGACCTGCAGCACGCGCATGCGCTTTACAGGCAGGAGGATCAGTGGTGGCAGTTCATCGAGCTTGAAAGATACATATCGCTGAATTACGAGAAGTTCGCGCCTAAGGTAAAGGAAGAATTCGGCAAGATGGAAGACGAGTTCATACAGCAGGCCGAGCACATAGAATCGACGTACAACGGCGACGTCAACGTGCTGAAGGCATTTTCCGCGGAAGCATCGAAGCGCAGCTCGGACAAGGCTCTGGAGCTCATAGCCGACATCAAGTCCAAGCTGGTGACGAAGGATATAGACAGGATGCTCCTGAGCTATTTCACGGAAGCATCTAAAGAGTGCGGAATGGATTACGATGAAAGCGTGATCAGATAGTTCTGCTGATCCGGGTGTACGATATGAAAAAACTTGAGGATTATTTAAAGGAACAAAGCAATAAAGAGCTGAAAAAGCCGAAAAAGAGGCAGAGCAAGGGCAAAACGTTCTACTATATGCCGATAAAGGCGGACAGGCAGGAGGCCATAGACGCCAAGCTGAAGTTCATCCAGGGCAGCTTTTTCGGCAGACCTATCAACAAAGTCAATGTCGGTGAAATAACCGATGTATGGGTGCCGTATTCATATTTCGTCTACAGCTATGAGATTGGAAAGGAAGGGGGTAAGCTGGGAATGAGGCGTGCAGGCAAGCTTCATATCATATACGATATGAACGAGAAGCACTGCATACAGTACGACGAGATAGAAGAGGGACCGTTGCCGGTAGAGAAAAAAGACTTTTCCGATGAAGAGCGGCCTATCATCAAGGTGGACCATGATAAGGACAGGATCTTCGAGCAGGTGGAGGACTACATACAGAGAAAGGTCATGTACAAGACCTTCGCCAGAAGGGGAAGGATAAAATGTATCGAGCATTTTGAATTTCTCAGACCGGCGGTGATGCTGGAAGTGTTTTTCAAGGAAAAAAACCGCAACATCAGATTTGCGTATCTTGATTCCTATGCCGTCAAGAGCGAGCATATACTGGGAATGAAGTATCGCATAACGCATTGATACAAATCATTATCTGACAACAAAGGAGGAGTGAAAATGGTTGACATTCCAAGTCTTTGGTCCACATTAGATTCAGTACTGATCGTACTGTACTTTCTGGGGATCCTCGCTGTAGGTATCTTCATGAGAAAAAAAGCCAGCACCAGCATGAAGAACTTCTTCATTGCCGGCAGAAGGTTGACGATACCTATCCTGATCGGCGTGGGAGCTGCGAGCTGGGAGGATTCATGGTCGATAGTCGGAGCTGCGGAATGCGGAACTACTATGGGCGTCTGCATCCTGTTCTTCTATCTGATCCCGACTACGCTGATAAAGCTGCCGCTGGCGATGTGGATAGGACCTAGGGTAAGAGAAAAATTCCCTGACTGGGTAGTGACATTACCTGACCTGATGGTATACTTATATGATAATAAGACAAAGCTGGTCGTAGCGCTGGGCATGATGCCGCAGATATTTTACGATTCGGCGCTGCTTACAGCCGGAGGCCAGGTAATATCATACGTTACCGGACTGAACATGTGGCTGTGTTTCGCGGTTCTCGGACTGATATGTATAGTATATACGTCGCTGTCAGGCATGTGGGGACTCGCCTTCACCGATATGATACAGTTCGTGATCATGACGGTATCGGCCGGCGTCCTGACGTTAGGACTCTATAAATACTTCGGCGGCTACGGACCTATATTCGAGCAGGCGGAAGCGATCAACCCTGATATGGTAACGGTGTTCGGCGGCAACGGACCGATGGAGGTGGCCGGCTGGCTTGTCAGCGCTGCGGCCATGTACGCCAACGCGCAATCGTATCAGCGTTTCGGATCGGCAAGAGAGGCGGCGGACATCAAGGTCGCATACACGTTCGTCGTGCTGTTCGGTCAGTTCTTCATGTCCGTAAGCGTTTTCGCCGGAATGGCGGCGCTCGTCAGGTTCCCGGAGCTGGCGGCAGAATCACCTTCACAGGCATTCTGGGCCATCGTCTTCGAGACACTGCCGATAGGACTCAGAGGTCTGTACGTAGCTTCGCTGCTGGCAGCTGTAATGTCTACGGTAAGTGCGGATTACCTCGTATGCGGAGCCGTAGTATCGCATGATATAGTCAAAGGCTTTATCAACAAGAAGATGACCGACAAGGGCGATCTGATAGGGACGAAGCTTGCCATACTGTTCCTGGGGATCGTGGTTATCTTCTCCACATATTTCTGGGAGGACGGAATCCAGAAGGCATGGTACTATGTCGGCGGTTTCCAGACGGCGGCGTTCATCGTGCCGATGCTGTTCGGTCTCTACTACAAGAAGAGGACGCCTACCGGAGGCTTCTGGAGTTTGACGCTGACGATAGTTATGTACCTCGTATGGGAGTTCGGACTCGGATGTCCTTACGGAATACCTTCGAGCCTGTTCTGCTTCGCATTCAATACAGTTGTATACATCCTGATATGCAACCTTACATACAGGAAGTATGAAGGCAAGATAGCGCAGTTATAAGAAGGGGGTGGAAACTGTGAGTAAAGAAAAATTGAGCATTGCTACAAAGAATAAGATCGGCAATATATCGGCTGTTTTCACGGTACTCTTCACATTGTTCTCGGGCTGGCTTATCTATATCCAGTCAGACAACGCCCTTCCGCTCATACTCGGTATCGGCGCACTCGTATACGGCCCGCTTTGCTTCATATTCTACGTGATCGAAGTTATAAAGGGCGTATTCAAGCATGATGAAGAAGCGGAAGAAACAGAAGAAGTTTAGATGATATCTCATGATTGATCGCGATCGCGGCTCTTCGTCAAATGGAGGGCCGCGCTTGCGGTAATCGGTCGTTAAGGTTTATGGTTATTTCTGTCTATGGAGGATAGCTCTGATGAGTGAAGAAACAGAAAATAAATATCTGCTGATGCCGGATTCCTTCAAGGGAACCATGGATGCCATTGAGGTCTGCGAGATAATGAGATCGGCGATACTTCAGTGCGATCCCGACGCTGACATAGTCAGCGTACCCGTGGCTGACGGCGGCGAAGGAACCGTCGAATGCTTTTTATCAGCCTTCGGAGGGGAAAAGCGTGAAGTGGAGATCACGGGGCCGTACGGCGAGAGCATAAAGTCGTTTTACGGCATGACGGGAGATACGGCCGTGGTGGAAATGGCCGCTGCCGCAGGCTTTTCGCAGACGAACGGCGGTCGGAAGGATCCGTCAAAGGCGACGACGTTCGGAGTAGGCAAACTGATCAGAGCGGCCGTGGAGGCCGGAGCGAAGAAGATCATTCTCGGACTCGGAGGAAGCTGCACCAATGACTGCGGCGCGGGAATGGCCGCGGCTCTCGGTACGGTATTCAGAGACGGCGAGGGAAGAGCCTTCGTGCCTGCCGGCGGTGATCTCGACCGCGTAAGGTCGATAGACTGTTCGCAGACGAAGCAGCTGCTGCAGGGCGTATCCATAGAGGCTATGTGCGACATAGACAACCCGCTTTACGGAAAGAACGGAGCCGCCTGCGTGTTTGCACCGCAAAAGGGCGCCGACAGCAGGATGGTAAAGCTGCTCGACGATAATCTCAGAGCCTTTGCCGAGGTGATAGAGGCAGAGCTCGGCGTAGACGTGTCGAAGATGCCGGGCGGCGGCGCAGCCGGAGGCATGGGAGCGGGAGCAAAGGCATTTCTGGGCGCGGAGCTCAAGCAGGGTATAGACGTTGTCCTGGACATGCTGGGCTTTGAAGACATGCTCAGGAGCTGCCGCGTGATATTCACGGGCGAAGGCCAGTTTGACAGTCAGAGCCTGGGCGGCAAGGTGGTGATAGGGATATCAAGACGCGCGAAAAGCGCCGGCGTTCCGGTCATAGTGGTGGCGGGACGCCTCAAGGGTGAAATGCCGAAGCTGAAGGACCTCGGCATAACGCGTGCTTTCCAGACGGATCCCGGCACATATGCCACGAGAAAGGAAATGCTTTCACACTGCAGAGAGGATCTTTTCGCTACGATGATGAAGATCTTAAAAGGGGGATATATATAAACGCAAGACTGATAAATGTGAGCTGGAGCAAAATAAAGCGGATAAAATGCACCTGTTCCCGGATGTTGGCTGTAACATCAGGGATGAGGTGCATTTTTCATTTTACGTAAAATTAACACTTCCTTAACCTGGGGCAGATGAACATTCGCGGCGGTAAATGATAATATTATACTACTAACAAAAGGGTATGCCGGTAATTTCCTGGAATTGCTGATTTTACCCCTTTTTTATATAGAGTATGTACGAATACTGTAGTGACATGGAGGAACGGCCATGAAGGAAGACGCGAATATCATCAGGCGTGTAGCGGAGGCAAAGGCTGATGTAAAAGCCGCAGACAGAATGATAGCTGACTATATGCCTTTCATTAAAAGCGAAACTGCCAAGCTGACGGGAAGCGTGCCGAGGGAGGGTGAGGACGACGAGCTCAGCATAGCCATGATGGCATTTCATGAGGCGATAGAAGGCTATAGCAGAAGCAGGGGCGCTTTTCTGAGCTTTGCTGCTCTGGTTATAAAGAGGAGACTCATAGATTACGGGAGAAGAGAAAAAAGATTTTCCGGCCATGTATCGCTTTCATCGCCGGTCACGGAAGACGAGAACGTGCCTTTGGAGGATACGATAGAAAGCGAGAACGATGAATATGAGGCTCTGCACGAACGTGAGGCTCTGAGACATGAAATAGCGGAGCTGACAGCTCAGCTGGCCGAGTTCGATATTACGCTTACGGATGTGGCGAAAAACTGCCCGAAGCAGGAGCGAACACAGAGAGCATGCAGGGAGCTTTTGATATTCGCCATGAAAAACCCGGAGCTGATCAGAAAACTGAGGGAGTCGGGCAGACTCCCCGTGGCTGATCTGCAGAAAGGCAGCGGTGTGGAAAGAAAAACTATAGACAGACACAGGAAATACATAGTGACACTGCTTCTCATCTATTCAAACGGCTACGAATGTATACGGGATCATCTCAAAGAGATATTCGGAGCCGGGGAAGGAGGTGAGAGGGCATGAAATACCTGGTGATGGAAGTTCATCCTGGCTATTGCGTGGTGCTCGACGAAGCCGGAACGTTTCACAGGGCGGCAAACCTCGGTTATGAGACGGGCGACAGGATAGAGAATGTGGTGCTCATGCAGGAGGACGGGGCGCGTACCGGAGATCGCAGGATCAGAAAAATAGCGGCAGCCGCAGCGCTCGTGGCCTGCATGGCGCTGGTGCTGACTCCGGTGATAAACGTCATGCAGCAGGAGCATGCTCTCATACATCTCAGTATAAATCCTGAGGTCACCATAGAAGTTGACGAAGACAATGAGGTGACGGATATGGAAGCGGGCAACAGGGACGGACGCGAGCTGATAAAAGGGTGTACGTATCACGACAAGCATGTGGAAACGGTAATGGATGACCTGGTGAAGCAGGCGATCAGGCTGGGATTTCTGTCGAACGGAGAGCTTATAAGCCTTGATGTGGATGCCGATGATGAAACGTGGGGCCAAGAGCTGGGCGCGGGGCTTGCAGAGCATCTGGATGACAGCTATGACGGCAGATACAGCATAGATATTTCCGTAAACGGTCGGGATTTTATAAACAGGCATGTTATCGTGCATGATGAACGGAGCACGAGCGTTCCCGACGAAAGCGATGAAAGCACGGATACGCCTGACAGGTCGACGGACGGTTCGATGAACAGCAGATCGTATAACGGCGGCGGGCGCGCTTACGGAGCTTCGGATTACGGGGATTCAGGGTATTCCGGAGGAGGCAATGCGGTCGCTGCGCCGACACAGGCTCCTGCACCTTCAATTACGCATACGCCGACTCAGGCTCCGACACAGAGCCAGACGACGCCGAATCACGGCGGAGATTCGGGCTACGGAGATTCGGGGTATGATGCGCCGGACAGTGGCGGGGATTCCGGATATGAAGGCGACTCGCTCTATGATTGAGGAATTAACGGGTCGAGATAAAGAAAATTAAAAAATTTTGTTTTTACCCCGTTTTGAGATCACAGGCGTCGTAATCTATATCATAAAACAAAATCCGATGCTTTTGGAGACATGAAAAGGAGATGAATATGAAAAAGCGAAATCTTATCAAATTACTCGTGGCAGTTATGGTTATGGTATTATCCGCAGGAGCTTTTGCGGGATGCGGAACGGAGGCTTCCGCTGCGGAAGCGGGGACGCTCGTAATAAAAGTAAACCCTGAAATAGCCGTGGATTACGATGAAGACGGAAACGTCACGGCGGTAAGAGGAATAAACGATGACGGCAAGGCTCTCGTAAAGGATGATGAGGCGTTCATAGGCAAATCGTCCAAGGCTGTCGTGACGGAGATAGTAAAGATGATAAACGAAGCCGGATATTTTGAGACAGAGATCGAGGGCGAAGGACGTCAGATCGTCATCGAGATAGAAGAAGGCTCCGAGATGCCGGGAGACAAATTCCTGACAAATATCGTCAAGGATGTAAAGAGCTATATGGGAGATAAGCCGTACACAGGCAATATCAAGATAGACGGCGAGAGCAATTACGGCGTCAGCGAATATGCGGTATCGCCTTATGGAGACAGCAGCTACGCTCAGACTAAGGCTGCCACCAAGGCATCAACGACTACAACTGCGCCGGCTTCGTCCGGAAGCTCAGGAAACGGCGGCGGGACAGGCCATGGATATACAGACTACGGCAATACCAACTACGGCAATACCAACTATGGGAATACGAATTACGGCAATTCGGGATATTCGGGAGGCAGCACGTCAGCCCCGGCACCTACTGCCGCACCGACTGCAGCGCCTACAGCAGCACCTACATACTCGGGAGACAGCGGATACAGCAATTACGGCAACAGCGGCTATGACAGCGGCAATTCCGGATATGACGGTGACAGCGGCTATGACGACTGAAGCTCTGCTGCTCGAAAAGAAACGAAAGACGCTGCGTCATGAATACAAGTTCAGGCTGGACGGCATTGAAGACCGATTGCTTTCAGAAAGACTGCGTGCTGTTTTCAGGCACGATGCACACGCTGACTCACACGGCAGATACCGTGTGAGCAGCTTGTATTTTGACACTCCGTACGACAACGCCATGCAGGAGAAGATGGCCGGGATCATCAAAAGGGAAAAGTTCAGGATAAGATATTACGATGAGGACATGTCGTTCATTCGTCTGGAAAAGAAGTACAAGAACGGCAATCTCTGCGCCAAGCACAGCGCAATGCTGACATATGAACAGGTGATGATGATCATGAAGGGCGAGATAGATTTTATGGCGGAGAGCGGAGATCCTCTGCACACGGAATTGTACAGCAAGATGAGAGGAAAGCTCCTCCGGCCGGTCACGATGGTGAGTTATACGCGAGAGGCGTTTTTGTACGAGCCGGGCAACGTGAGAGTGACGATAGACAGGGATATACGTTCAGGGCCGTGGTATGCGGGATTTCCGGCAGATGTGCGCAAACTAGCGGACGTGTCGGACGGCAGGGGGGTGCTGGAGGTAAAGTACGACAGCTTTTTACCCGATATAGTGAAAATGGCCGTGCAGACTGAGGGTCTGAGATGGCAGGCGTATTCGAAATACGCCGTATCGCGGCGATATGACTGATGTATACGGAGGTGCGGATTGACATTCCAGGATATTTTTACATCTAACTTCATAGATAACGTAAATGCGGTCAGCGTGCTCGATATGGCGCTGGCGCTGCTGCTGGCGTTTGCCGACGGGCTGTTTATATTCTTCATATACAAAAAGACGTTTTCGGGAGTCATGTATTCCGCCAGCTTCGGTATATCTCTCATAGCGATGACGATGATAACGGCGCTGGTGATAATGGCGATAAGCAGCAATGTCGTGCTTTCGCTGGGCATGGTGGGAGCTCTGTCCATAGTCAGATTCAGGACAGCGGTAAAGGATCCGATGGATATAGTTTTTCTGTTCTGGAGCATTGCGGCCGGTATCGTACTGGCGGCCGGATTGCTGATGCTGGCTGTATTCGGCAGCGTTTTGATCGGAGTAGTGCTGCTCATATTCTCGGAAAAGAAGACGTTTGACAGACCGTACATACTCATGGTCAGGTGCGAGGATCGGGAGAGCGAGGAAAAGGCGTTTGAACTGGTGAGAGAAAAAGCCGATAAAGTTTCGCTCAAGAGCAAAACGGTCACGGCAGAATCCATAGAGCTCAATTATGAGGTGAGACTCAGGGACGGTGACACCGATTTCATAAACGAACTGGCGGTTACCGAGGGCGTGATAAGCACCGTGATGGTATCGTACAACGGAGACTATATGGGGTGATGCCATGCTGAAGCATAAATATATTGATAAGATATGTATAGGGGCGGCGACAGCCGCCCTTGTTATAGTTGTGCTTTTTTCGGTTTTGGGGAATGAAGCGGGAGTGAAACGAGCCTCTGCGGAGCCGGGTTATGTCGAAAGGCTGTTTGATGACGACACGGTCCACAGGGTGGATCTGCAGCTGAAGGACTGGGAGGGGTTTCTCAGGACAGCAACGAATGAAGAATATGTGCAGTGCAAGGTATATATAGATGGCGAAGAATATGAAAACATCGGGCTGAGAGCGAAGGGAAACAACTCGCTCAATCTTATAAGCGAATACGGTCTGGACAGATACAGCCTGAAGCTGGAATTCGATCATTATGCAGACGGAAGAACGTATCACGGACTGGATAAGCTGACGCTGGATTCTTCGTTTCAGGACAACAGCTATATGAAAAATTATATAGCCTACGATATGATGGACAGCATGGGCGTGCCGGCGCCGCTTACGAGTTATGCCTGGGTGACGGTGAATGGTGAAGACTGGGGGCTGTTCCTGGCGGTAGAAGAACCGGAAGAAGCCTTTGCCAGGAGAGTGTACGGACGTGATCACGGAATGCTATATAAACCGGATTATAAACGGCTCGAGGATGAAAATGCGGATGTAGCGCTCAGATATACAGGTGACAGCTTCGATGATTACGACAATATTTTTCGTAATGCCAGATTTGACGTATCGGATCGCGATAAAGCGCGGCTCATACGCTCCATAAAAAAGCTGTCAGCGGGTGAAGATCTGGAAAATGTCGTAAACGTTGAAGAGGTGGTAAGCTATTTTGCAGTGCAGAGCTTTGTGGTGAACCTGGACAGCTATCTTGGTCCTACAGGACACAATTATTTCTTATATGAAGAAAACGGCAGGCTGAGTATGCTGCCGTGGGATTACAACCTGGCTTTCGCAACATATTCGCTGGGAATGCCGGAGCCGATCAACGATGCCGAACTGTATATCAACTATCCGATAGATACACCGTACAGCGGAGACGTGATGCTGAACAGGCCGATGTTTCACAATATAATGCTGGTGGACGAATATTTCGAGGCATATCATGAGCGTTACGCGCATTTCATCGACGCGTATTTCGAGAGCGGGTATTTCGAGGACAAGATCGAAGAGGTATCAGATATGATAGCGCCTTATGTGAAGCGTGATCCGACTGCCTTCTGCACGTATGAAGAACATATCAAAGGAGTGGAAACGATCAGGGAGTTTTGTCTGCTAAGGGCAGAAAGCGTGAGCAGGCAGCTGGCAGGAGATATCCCGTCGAATTTAAACGGACAGTCGCGGGATCGCAGCGGGTTTGTGGATGGATCCGGGGTATGGCTGCCGGATATGGGAGAGATATCGGATCTGGTAAACTAGTTGTTAAAGGCAAGCCGTAAAAAAAGTCCACAGGTAGATAATGGATGAAATTACTTATGGTTACATTTTGAACACGGGCGTTAAAAACGGCGAAAAGTGTTGACATTTCAACGTTTATCGAGTATAATTACAACATAATATACGCAAAAATTCACCTGAGATAGAGCTAAAAACAGTGGTGAACAAGGAGGGGATTATGTCAACGCAAGAAATCTCTAAGGGAAAAAGGAGGATAGCGGCGATCATCGCGTTCATGATGGCCTTTACGGTCTTCATGGGGCTTTCGCTGGCGGACAACAGCAGCAAGGCATACGCTGCGGGAGAGACCGCCCAGGTAACCGCAAGCCTTCTGAATGTAAGGTCCGGAGCCGGTACGAACTACAAGATAATAGGCTCGCTGGCAAAGGGCAAGACGTTTACCGTGAAAGGGTCTGCCAAAGACTCTTCCGGAGTGACATGGTACAAGCTGAGTTACAATTCCAAGACCGGTTACGTATCCTCGAAATACGTTAACATAAAACAAAATACTGTAACTTCAGTTTCCAACACGAAGGGCAAGGTAAAATCGTCGAACGGACTTAATGTAAGAAAGGGACCGGGTACAAATTACGGCATATTGGGCGGTATGGTGAACGGCAAGACGTTCACGATCACCGGCAAGGTGCAGGATATCTCCGGCACCTGGTGGTACAGGCTGAAGTTCAACGGCAAGACGGGATACGTTTCATCCAAATACGTCACCACCAGCACGACATCGTCGAGCGTGACCTCGGTCTCCAACACGAAGGGCAAGGTTAAATCTTCAAACGGACTCAATGTCAGGAGCGGCCCGGGAACGAATTACAGCATACTGGGCGGCATGGTGAACGGCAAGAGCTTCACGATAACGGGAAAGGCTCAGGACAAATCCGGCACCTGGTGGTACAGGCTGACGTTCAACGGCAAGACGGGATACGTTTCATCTAAATACGTCACTACTACGACGAGCGGCGGCGCTGTCGAAGAGGTTCAGAGCGGAAAGGGCAAGGTGACGTCGAGCAACGGACTCAACGTCAGGAGCGGTCCGGGAACGAGCTATAGGATCATAGGAGCGTTGGCCAAGAACAAGACGTTCACTATCATAGGAAACGCCAAGGATAAGTCGGGGACGACGTGGTATAAGCTTTCATACAACGGAAGCCACGGCTATGTATCGGGCGACTACGTCAAGGTTACTGCCAGCAGTTCGAGCAGCAGTTCGGGAAGCACGTCAGGCAGTACATCCGGAAGCACGGGATCGGGATCTGCGACGGACAGTGAGCCTGTAACGTTCCAGATGGGAACGGTGAACACGAGCCTGGGTCTTAATGTAAGAACGGGTCCGGGAACGAATTACAGCAAGCTGACTACGCTGCCTAACAAGACGACGATACTGATCACGGGATCGAAGAAGGCCAGCAACGGCAAGGTATGGTATTCATATCAGTACAGCTCCAGCAAGGTGGGATATGTCTGCTCGGATTATCTGAAGGTGAAGACGATCACCTCCGACAGCGATTTCGAAGCATATCTTACGGCGCAGGGCTTCCCTGAGAGCTATAAGCCGGGACTGAGGATGCTCCACGCGGCTCATCCGCAGTGGGTGTTCAAGGCATACAACGTAGGATACAGCTGGTCGACGGCGATATCCAAGGAGACGGCCAAGGTATCGACCAATCTGGTAAGCGCCTCGTCGCCTGTATCGTACAGATCGACAAAGCCGGGAGCGTACAATTCGTCGACGAAGACCTGGTCAAAATTTGACGGCGGCTGGTACGCGGCCAGCGACACGGTGGTCAAGTATTACATGGATCCGAGAAACTTCCTGACGGAAGACGGGATATATCAGTTCATGACTCATAAGTATGACAGCGGTTCGCAGAGCGCCAACACGGTATCGGCCGTGATCAAGGGCTCGTTCATGGAGAACAAGAGCCCTGGCGGCGGCTACAGCTCATACGCCAGTCTGATCAATGCGGCCGGCAAGAATACGGGAGTAAATCCTAACGTACTGGCGGCCATGATCATACAGGAACAGGGCTGGAGCGGCAGCAGCCTCGTATCCGGCAACTATTCGGGATACAAGGGATACTACAACTTCTTCAATATAGGCGCTTATACGACGAGCACCATGAACGCGATCCAGAGAGGCCTCTGGTACGCCAAGGGATCCGGAACGGGAGCGACGAGCTACTCAAGACCTTGGAACACGCCGTACAAGTCGATACTCGGCGGAGCAATGTTCTACGATGAGGAGTACGTTTCCAACAACCAGGATTCATACTACACGAAGAAGTTCAACGTTAAGAACGGCAAAGATAAAGTAGGTACTCATCAGTACATGACGAACGTGGCGGGAGCAGCCAGCGAAGGCAGCATAGTAAAGAGGGCATACAGCGGCAACGACGATTATCCTGTAATATTCGAGATACCTGTTTACAGCAGCATGCCGGCCAACGCTTGCCCACTTCCGTAAAGCGGGAGGTAGAAGCGGATGATTTATTGCAAAGACAAGGAAAACATTACTGAACGCATACTGCGAAAGCTGATAATAGCAGTAATGGTGCTGGCGCTGGTGATACCGGTCATGACGCCCAGCGTTTTCGCGGCATCATCGGTGACGATCAGCAGCGGAGATAATGTCAAGGGCGGCGACACCTTCACGGTGGCCGTCACCTTTGGCGGCGGAGATATCGGCCGCGTCGAGGGTAATCTCACGTACGACACCGATATGCTGACGTATGTGTCGGGAGGCAGCAGCACTGGCAATTCCGGTTACATACAGCTCAGCGGTGGCGGCACTGACGGCAGCGTCACCTTCAACATCGAGTTTCAGGCTCTGAAGGAGGGCAGCACAACGCTGCAGGTCGCAACTGACGAGATGTACGATCTGAACGAGGTTTATATGGAGGAAACGCCTTCCGCCTCGAAGGAGATAACGATCGCCGGAACAGCGGCCTCGGAGGAGGTCATAACGCAGACGACTTCTCCTGAGCAGCCCGTCGAGGAAACTGAGCTTCAGGGAGTGGACGAGAAGCCTGACGATGAGAGCGACAGCTCCGGGATGACGACGATCCTGATGATAGCAGTGATCGCGATACCGGTGATACTGATAATCATCATTATAGCCGTGCTGGCGGCCAGGAAGAAGAGAAACAACAGGCCGGGCGGTCCGAAACCACCGACGCCTCCGGCTTCGCCGGGCTCATATGACGGCGACAGAGATGAGCGGGCTGCATATGATGCTCACAGTGATTACGGCGCTCGCAGCGATCATCATGCTCGCAGCGGTTATGACAGCTATGATGCATACGATGAGCGCAACGCAGCTCACGCAGGTCAGACGCCTTACAGCGACAGGCAGGAGCGCGAGGAATGGCAGGAGGAGAGAAGGGCCGTGAAAAAGAGAGCCTCCGAGGAGACCAGGACCTGGTCTGACTGGGAAGGCTTTGACGACAACGATCTCAGATAAGAATATAAAAATGACATGATCCATGAGCGGGGCTTGCGGTCAGCATGAGGCTGAATCGCAGGCTCCGTTTTACGTATAAAGAAGACCCCGTGTCAGACACGGGGTTCGTTGACAGTGCAGAGGATCAGCGTCGCTATTTGAGGTTCTCAGGGTTGAGGCATGTCAGCTCCGGCAGCACGAACAGACCGTCCTTTCTGACCAGTCTGCCGTCAAAATATATCTCGCCGCCGCCGTATTCCGGCCTCTGTATCATCACGAGATCCCAGTGTACGGATGACTTGTTGCCGTTGGGAGCGTCCTCGTAGGAAGCGCCCGGTGTGAGATGGAAACTGCCGGCGATCTTTTCGTCAAACAGCGTATCCTTCATCGGATCCATGATGTACGGGTTCACGCCCAGCGCGAATTCGCCGAAGTAGCGCGCGCCGTCGTCGGTATCGAGCAGCTTGTTGATCCTGACATCGTCGTTGGCGGAGGCCTTGACGATCCTGCCGTCTTTTACCTCGAAAACGATGTTTTCGAAGGTGAAGCCCTGTTCCTCTGACGGCGTGTTGTAGGATATGATGCCGTTCATGGAATCGCGGACAGGAGCCGTATAGACCTCACCGTCCGGTATGTTGCATCTGCCGGCGCATTTCACGGCGGGGATGCCCTTTATCGAAAAGCTGAGATCAGTGCCCGGCCCTTTTATCTCGACGCGGTCCGTCCTTTCCATGAGGGCGGCCAGAGCATCCATGGCCTCGTCCATTTTCCCGTAGTCCAGCGTACACACATCGAAGTAAAAGTCCTCGAAGGCTTCGAGGCTGCTGTTCGCCAGCTGAGCCATCGACGGGTTGGGATAGCGCAGCACCACCCATTTCGTCTCGTTGACGCGCTGGTCGAGAACAGGACTCGTGAGGCGGTTGTACATGCTGAGCTTTTCGGCGGGCACATCCGACAGCTCCGCGGTATTGCTGCCGGCTCTGACGGCTATGTAGGCCTGCATGCCTTTCATCTGCGCCAGCTTGTATTCGCTGAGGAAGCTTATCTGCTCCTCGTCGCAGCCCAGCAGGATCTCTCTCGTTATTTCCGAATCGCTTATATCGACGTACGGTCTTCCGCCGCGGGCGTACACGCTCTTCACCAGCTGCTTTACCAGCGGCTTGCAGCAGTCTCCCTCGTACGTTATCAGCACCTTTTCGCCCTCACGGACGTCGCAGGAATAGCCGGTCAGCAGCTCCGCCAGCTTTTTTACTCTCTGGTCCATAAAAAACCTCCTCAGATATAATAAATGTTCGAAATTTCTATAGCATATTGTACCCTAAATATGGTATTTTTAAAAGGGTGGAAACAGGGAGGTAATATTGAAATACTTTTTTGTGATGAATCCCGGTTCCGGGAAGAAGAAAAACCGCAGAAGATTTCTGGATGAGCTGGAGCGTGCGGCTGCAGAGCTGGGCATAAAGTACCGGCTTTACTTCACTAAGGCCGCGGGCGACGGGGAAAGGTACGTGCGGGAGCTGTGCGCCGAATACGCCGGCAGCGGTGAAGCTTTGCGCATATACGCCTGCGGAGGCGACGGGACGATCAATGAGGTCGTGAACGGCGCCTTCGGCTGCGACAACGTTGAGATCGGCGCAGTGCCGCTGGGAACCGGCAACGACTACATAAGAAATTACGGCAAAGCGTCCGAATTCCTGGATATGAAGAAGCAGCTTACAGCTCCTTCGGTCCTCAGCGATCTGATCAGATACAGAGCCGAATACGGCGATGATGTGAAGGAAGGCTACTGCGCCAACATGTTCAACATCGGTTTCGACTGCAACGTGGTGGACATGACGGCGAGGGTGAAGCGCTGGCCGCTGGTGGGCGGTACGCTGGCGTATATGATCTCTGTAGCCATAATCCTCATAAAGAAAAAGGGCGCGGATCTCAGGATCCTCTACAGCGATGGAAGCGAAGCCGGAGGAAAGATACTGCTGATCGCCATCGCCAACGGCTGCTACTGCGGCGGAGGCGTCAAGGGCGTGCCGTACAGCAAACTGGACGACGGCTTCATGGACGTGAGCGTAGTCAACGACATCAGCCGCCGCTTCTTCGTGACGCTGTTTCCGAGCTATTCCAAGGGAACGCATATGGAGAAGGCCGGGATCATAAAGAACAACGTCATAAAGTATACGAAGGAAAAGACGCTGACGGTGATCGCCAACGGCGACAGTCTGCGGCTCTGCACGGACGGCGAGATCACGACGCAAAAGCTCGTCGAATTCGAGGCTGTGGCTGATGCCTTCAGGTTTATAGATGCGGGGTGAGTGAGTAATATTGGTGCGATGAATAAAAAATATCTATATTCTTGATTTTTTCTCGAATGTATGTAAAATCGGATGGGTTTAAGTATACTTGACTATTTTTGTAAAGGCCTCGAGGCGGATTTATCGGGCTCTGCGCCACAACGCCCTCGAGCGAACGTTGAAAACGATACCTACATTTTGCCGAAAAACAGAAATATAGATAAAAAATATGAATTGTGCTGTTTGTTTTAAAGTTGCCGACAAAACGTACTTGCGCGGCGGCCTGTTTTAAGGTATACTAAAGCAGTTGAACGATCATATTTGGAGAAGTATCGAAGTGGTCATAACGAGCCGCACTCGAAATGCGGTTGTCCGCAAGGGCACGTGGGTTCGAATCCCACCTTCTCCGCCAAGAAAGCCTGTAATCACAATGGTTGCAGGCTTTTGAATTTTTTGGAAATCGCTGTTTTTACCCGATTTTCAGTGGGCAGAACTGCTGAATACTTGGGCAGAACTTCTGCGATTTTTGAAAAATACCGGTTGTACCGGATCGAAAATCGCAATAATATTCAGCAGTTTTTCCATTTGCTTTCAAAGCAGCTGTCATCTATGCTGAATTCGGAGATATCGCCAAGTTCTCTTCTCCTCAGAAAATGCTATCATTTGCAGGTCTTGAGCCGGGATATGACCAGT
>CASESB010000018.1 GCA_949290475.1 uncultured Bacillota bacterium | reverse complement strand
CACCAAATAGAATAAACAGAAGATTTCACACTACGATACCGCACCAAAAGATCACTACCGATACCACCGAATTCAAGTATTATGAGATTGATGGAAAAGGGAAAATGACGGTTAAGAAGTTATATCTCGATCCGTTCCTTGATATGTTTAACGGTGAAATATTAAGCTATTCAATCAGCAAAACTCCTTCTGCAGAAAGTATATTGTCTGCCCAAAAGAAAGCGATTGAAGTGACATCTGATTGTCAATACAGAAGGACCTTTCACTCTGACAGAGGATGGGCATATCAGATGAGGACATACTCTAACAGATTGAAAGAGAACAAAATCTTTCAAAGTATGTCTCGGAAAGGAAATTGTTATGACAATTCCGTTATGGAGAATTTCTTTGGCATATTAAAGCAGGAAATGTACTATGGGAATACCTATTACAGTTTTGAAGAGTTAAAAGAAGCTATCGAAAAATATATTGTATATTACAATGAAAAACGTATTAAAAAGAAATTAGGATGGAAAAGTCCTGTTGAATACAGGCAATCAGTTATTGCTGCATAAAAACAGCGTAGCAGCTTGAATAACTGCTACGCTAAAAAGTCTAACTTTTGGGGGTCACCTCAAGCTCCGGGGCTTTTACCGTTCCGTTCTTACCGTTATCTGTCACCGCAGTGATCTTTCTGCCGCTGTCACGACGTGTTTCATGAGCACCGCCGTAGTGACGCTGCCCACGCCTCCGGGCACCGGCGTTATGGCGGCCGCCTTCTGCTCCGCCGTCTTAAAGTCGACGTCACCGCACAGGCTGCCGTTTTCATCCACGTTTATACCTACGTCCACTATCACCTGATCACGTCCGAGTATGCTGCCACTCACCATCCCCGCGCTGCCTACAGCAGCGATGACTATGTCTGCGCTTCCCACGATGTCCGCCAGCGCCTCGTCACCGGTCCTGCTGTGACATATGGTGACGGTGGCATTGCGTTCCATGGCCATCATGGCTACCGGGCGTCCTATGACAAGGCTTCTGCCGATCACGGCGATCCTTTTGCCCTCCAGAGCATAGCCGTAATGCTGCAAAAGCTCCAGGCAGGCTTCAGCCGTGCACGGCGGGAAGCCGTCGTCTCTGTCCATGAAAACACCGGCCATCGACCCCGAGGTTATGCCGTCCACGTCCTTTTGCGGATCGAGCGCATCGCATACAGCCCTGTCATCTATGTGATCAGGAAGCGGCCTGAATATCAGCACGCCGTGTATATGCTCATCATCGTTGAGCTTGCCGATCTCGCTGAGGAGCTCCTCCTGCGACGTTTTCTCGTCAAATACGAACTGCCTTACCGTTATTCCCAGCTGTACGGCGCGTTTCATGGCTCCGCGCTCATACGACATGTCCTCGGGCTTCTCTCCCAGCCTGACTATGGCCAGCGTCGGGAATATCCCGTTTTTTTTCAGTTCCTCTACTCTCTGCGATATCCTTTTGGAAAGGCTGTCAGATACTTCTCCGCCTTTGAGCTTTCTCGCCATAAACAGCCTCCTTATTTCTTCAACCCTCTTGCGACATCCTCAAATATCTTTTCCGCCATGGCTCCGTACTTCCGCAGCATAGCGTCGCACTCCGCATTGAGAACCTCCGCTCTGTCTCTGTCCTTCATCGACCCAGTATTGATGTATACGTTAAGGCTGGCCGCCTCCATCGCTCCCCTGCAAAGCGCCGCGCTGGCCGCCGCATCGCTGACAGCCAGGCGCGAGCCCTTCTCCGCGAAGATTTCTGACAGCTCGATGGCGCGAGCGCATTTTTCCATTATGTCGAGCGGCACCCGGCAGGCCTCTCTGAGAGCCGATTCGAGCAGCAGCTCCTTTTTCATTTTCTCCGCTTCGGTTTCCGCCTTCATCCCGTAAAGCTCGGACAGCGGTCTGAAGATATCGATATCGGCCTGCACGAGCGCCAGCAGCTCCTCGCGGACCATATCGGCCTCCTGCGCCAGCGCCGTCATCTCCTCTTCCACGTCGGCATATTTAGCTTTGCCTATGGTAAGCGAAGCCACCATCCTGCCGAGGGCCGCGCCAAGGGCTCCTGCGAGAGCCGATACGCTGCCGCCGCCCGGAACAGGCGCGCCGGAAGCTGTCTCCTCTATGAACTGTTCACATGTCTTTTCGGTATAAAGCATGGTTCCTCCCGCAAAGTGTTTACTGTTTAGAACAGGCCTGATATCCTGCCCGTCTTATCTACGTCTATCTTCTCAGCCGCAGGCCTCTTAGGCAGCCCCGGCATCGTCATGATGTCTCCCGTCAGCGCCACGATGAAGCCGGCTCCGGCAGAAACCTTAAGATTTCTCACCGTGAGCACGAAGCCCTTCGGTGCGCCCAGCAGAGTCTGATCGTCCGAGAAGCTGTATTGCGTCTTGGCCACGCAGATCGGCATGTTGCCGAATCCCAGGCTCTCCAGCTGCTTGAGCTGCTTCATGGCTGCCGGCAGGATATTGATATCGTCCGCATGATATATCTTCTGAGCGATAGCTCTTATCTTCTCTTCTATCGACATGTCGAGGCTGTATGCGAAATTGAAGCTGTTAGGCTCCTCGCAGAGTCTCACCACTTCATTGGCCAGCGCGATGCCGCCCTCTCCGCCTTTGCCCCAGACCTCGCTGAGAGCCACGTTGACGCCGAGCTCCCTGCACTTGTCTTCCACGAGCTTCAGCTCGGCCTCCGTGTCGGTAGGGAACCTGTTGATGGCTACAACTGCCGGCAGACCGTACACCTGAGTGATATTGCCGACGTGCTGCAGCAGGTTAGGCAGACCCTTTTCCAGAGCCTCAAGATTCTCACTGCCCAGATCAGCCTTGGCAACGCCTCCGTGATGCTTCAGCGCTCTTACCGTCGCTACGACTACTACCGCCGACGGTCTGATGCCCGACATCCTGCACTTGATATCCAAGAACTTCTCAGCGCCGAGGTCAGCGCCGAATCCGGCTTCCGTAACTACGTAATCAGCCATCTTCATAGCCATCCTGGTAGCCATGACCGAGTTGCATCCGTGGGCTATGTTGGCGAAAGGCCCTCCGTGTATGAACGCCGGCGTGTGCTCCAGCGTCTGCACGAGGTTAGGCTTGAGCGCATCCTTGAGCAGAGCCGCCATGGCTCCCTGTGCGTTGAGCTGTCCCGCCGTAACCGGCTCGTCGTCATAGCTGTATCCCACTATTATGCTGGCTATCCTCTTTTTGAGGTCTTCTATGTCGCTGGAAAGGCAAAGTATGGCCATGATCTCACTGGCTACGGTTATGTCGAAGCCGTCCTCTCTCGGTGTGCCGTTGGCCTTGCCGCCGAGTCCGTCGGTGATGAACCTCAGCTGCCTGTCGTTCATATCGACGCATCTCTTCCAGGTGATCCTTCTCGGGTCTATCCTCAGCTCATTTCCCTGCTGTATATGGTTGTCCAGCATGGCAGCCAGCAGGTTGTTAGCCGCTCCTATGGCGTGCATATCGCCGGTGAAATGAAGGTTTATGTCCTCCATCGGCACTACCTGCGCGTAACCGCCGCCAGCAGCTCCGCCCTTGACGCCGAATACAGGCCCCAAAGACGGCTCTCTCAGAGCCACCAGCACGTTCTTGTTGATCTTCTTCATGGCGTCGGCCAGACCTACGGTCGTGGTCGTTTTGCCCTCTCCCGCCGGTGTCGGCGATATGGCAGTAACCAGTATCACCTTGCCGTCAGGTGCATCCTTCTTATCCTCCAGAAGGTTGTAATCGACCTTAGCCTTATAGTTTCCGTAAAGCTCAATGTATTTTCTGTCAAGGCCGGCAAAATCCGCTATGTCCAGGATGTTCTTCATTTCCGTTTCCTGCGCGATCTGAATATCACTCTTGATTTCCATTTTGTTCTCCTTTTCGATTAAACACATTTAACGTAAAAAGAGCCTGATGATCCGGACTCTTCAGCCCAGACGGTCGGCTCACACTTACATTATACTTCACGTGGTCGATTCCACTATTACCGTCAGTCGTATAACAAAATTATATTACCATGAAACAGGCGTCTGTGCAACAAAAACGGCGATCATAATCTACAGTAATTTTTTGAGAAACGTCCTCCTGTGAATGCTACATATGCCGTGTTCGCTGATCCCCTCATAATGCTCCTTCGTCCCGTAACCCTTGTTCTTTTCAAAGCCGTAGCCCGGATACTCATCCGCATACCTCACCATCATCCCGTCACGCGTTACCTTGGCCATTATGGACGCCGCGGCAACGGCGAGGATCTTCGAATCTCCTTTTATAACGCTCTCCTGCGGCACGTCGAGGTTCTCTATCTCCATCGCATCGAATATGACGTAATCCGGCGCTTTCCCGTCGTGCCCCACACCGCAGGCGCCTGCGCCTGCCAGCTTTTCCGACAGATCCGCCAGAGCCTTCTTCATGGCCAGCTTCGTGGCCTGCAGGATGTTGATCTCATCTATCGTCTCGTGATCCACCGTTCCAACGCCCCAGGCCACGCACCTTTCGTCTATCAGCGCATAAAGCTCCTGCCGGCGCTTTTCCGACAGCTTCTTTGAATCGTCTATCCCCAATATGTCAAAGTCTTCGGGCAGCACGACGGCCGCCGCCACGACAGGACCCGCCAGCGGGCCGCGTCCGACCTCATCCACGCCCGCTACGCAGCTGTATCCCTGCGAACGCAGCTCATCCTCACGCCTTTTCATATCAGCAAGCCGCTGCCGCTGTCTTTCAAGCCTTTCCTGTTTCGTCATGCTCCTCACTCCCCGCGCATATTATCGTCCGCACCGTCATTCTTGCCGCCGCCCGCGCTGTCATGCTTTTCGCCGTCCGCACCGTTACGCTTGTCGCTGCCCGCGCTGTCATGCTTGCCGCTACCCGCGCTATCATGCTTGCCGCTACCCGTTTCGCCCGCTTCGCCCGGAAACTCCAGCGTTATCCTGCCTATCCTCGCGTTCCTGAACTCGTCCAGCACCAGCCTGCCTATGCGCTCATAATCTATTCTCTTCCCCGGCAGAATGCAGCCGCGCTTGACCGCAATCTCCTCCATGTTCTCAAGCGGCGTCTCCGCTATTTCCGAAAGCTTATATCGTTCAGCCAGCATCTGCGGGCAGTTTTCGGCCAGCGTTCCTATCAGCTCCATGGCCAGCGTCGGCACATCCAGTATCTCATCCTTTATCGCCCCGCAGAAAGCCAGGCATTTGCCTGTATCCGGGTCTTCAAACTTCGGCCACAGTATCCCCGGCGTATCGAGAAGCTGCATGCCGTTCTTCAGCTTCAGCCACTGCTTGCCTCTGGTGACGCCCGGTCTGTCTCCCGTCTGCGCGCTCTTTCTTCCCGTCATCCTGTTTATCAGCGATGATTTGCCGACGTTTGGCACGCCTACGATCATTATCCTGAACGGCCGCTGCATGGCGCGCCCCCTGTTCTTCTCTGCCGACATTTCCTCAAGCACGCGGAACAGCTCTCTGACGCCCGTGCCGCTGACGCAGTTCATGCTCACCGCCTTCATGCCGCCGGCGGCAAAATATTCTCTCCAGGCCGCATTCGCCCGTTCATCAGCCAGATCGCTCTTGTTTAGCGCTATGATCCTCGGCTTTCCCTGTACCAGTTGATCCACTATCGGATTGCGGCTGGATATCGGTATCCTGGCGTCTATCACCTCTATGACGGCATCCACCAGCTTCAGATTCTCCTGTATGAGCTCCCGCGTCTTCTTCATATGCCCCGGGTACCAGTTTATATTTTCCATGTTTCACCTCTTGCGCAGCCCGTAACGCAAAAGGAGCCTTGCGGCTCCCTTTCTTACATTTCTTCTTTAGTTCTGATCCTGGCCGATTTACCGGTTCTTTCACGCATGTAGTGAAGTCTTGCCCTTCTGACATTACCTTTTCTCACTACCTCGATCTTCTCAACCAGCGGTGAGTGGATCGGGAATGTCTTCTCCACGCCGACACCGGACGAAATCTTCCTTACCGTGAAAGTCTCGCCTATTCCGCCATTCTGCTTCTTCAAAACAAAGCCTTCGAATATCTGTATTCTTTCTCTGTTTCCTTCCTTAATTTTAACGTGTACCTTGACGGTGTCTCCAACGTTAAATGCAGGGATATCAGTCTTGAGATAATCCTGTACAACTGAATCTAAAACGTTCATTGCCATTTTCCTCCTTCCCTCCAAGACGTTCTTGGTCATGACCCTTTCATGAATACCAGAGGACCGCCCGTAATACTGAAATATTATACAACAGCTCACCGTGCCGGCGCAAGCACTTTTTGAGCTGTTTCCGGGATTTTGTTTCCGGGGTTTTGTCGTTATCGCCCGGCCGGCCTCAGCCGGCCGCCTAAGCAAACGCGTTGCCCTCGGCACAGCTACACGCACGCCGCAGCAACAGCGCGTGCACCGATATTGCATCACACCGTCCTGTCGCTGCGACGGGCGAGTTTACATCTGCACAGCCCTTTTGCCACAGTCCCTTTTGCCGGGCAGATACGGCTCTGTGCCCACAGACGCCTGATATTTTGCCAAAACATCTTGCGGCAGATAGCAAAATCATATATAATTTATCATGTTCTGTTTGGGGCACTAGCTCAATGGATAGAGTCGCAGACTTCGAATCTGTCGGTTGGGGGTTCGAGTCCCTCGTGCCTCGCCAAAGCGAAAATCTCTCCGCAGGGGGAGATTTTTTATTTACAAAAAATGTAAAATATGATATTATCATACAACAAAGGGCTGGCCGGCAACGGTTTACTTCCAGAAAGGAATTACATATGAGCGACTATGAAGTCATTACTATCATTTTGATGGTATTGGGATTAGTCCTTATAAAGGATCCTAAAAGGAAATAACCGCCACGGCTGCAAACTGGACGGTTATTTGAAAAGTTTTTTCAATACATTCAGGGAGTAAGCCGGAAGGCTTCGCCCTTTGTTACACAGATTATACCATGCTGCTGTTATTCTTACAATAGCTAAAAGAGGAATAACTGCCCGAGAAAACAGCGCAGGCCGTGCCTTTATAAATCCCCTGTTTCTTGTGCACATGTTTTTATATTTTATGCTCTGTATGGGCAATTTTTTTAATTTGTGCACATATACAGCATTTTTTATCTTTTTAGGGGCAACGGCACCGAGCGGTAGCCCCCGTGCAGCCATAGATAATGCACCTTTTCCGTTGGGATCGCGAAAAAAGGTGCATTTTACTTGATTTATTTTACTTTTTTAGTAATTATTTACAAATGTATTTGCCTTTAAAAATGCGATTTATAGCTTTAAATGTGCATTTTGTGGTTCAGAGAATCTTTTCGGTCATGCGCGCCGGCTCACAGTCCTGTAAGACTTGCCGCTCAGTGTATTGATGACGATATATGCGGCTATGAGCACGACTATAGCACTGGAAAGAATCATATACATCACCGGTATGCTGACGTTTTCGTCAAAAAGATATATGTTGCAGTCCAGCGCATCACGCATCCCGTCTATGATTTCCTGCGGTACGTCCTGACGCGCCATCTCATCAAAGGCGCCGTTCAGCGAATGGTTGCGCACGAGTGAAGTGCCATATGTGCCCGGCAGAAACGAAAGCGCGCTCTGCAATCCCTCGCCGAACGAAGCTATCGGCATGTATGCACCGCATATAAATCCGTATCCTGCGCTCACTATTGTGCCGACGGCTGAGATCTGTCCCTGTGACGATAGGAAAAAATTTATCACGGATGACAGCGCCGTCCCAAAGATCACAAGTATCACCACGTCAAGCATTAGCAGAGCTACATCGGAAGCCGGCAGATACCCGCCGGCAAAATGCATGTATACAAGGCATATGAGCACAGCAGCAAAACATATTATGAGCGTAGATACCAACGTCGCCGCATAATAGCTCATGGACAGCGCCGGAGCTTTTACCGGCGATATTCTCAGATCTTTTATCGTTCCGTCCGCCCTGTCGTGCACCATCATGAAGTTGGAACAAAAGGCCACCGTAACGCATGATACGGCCAGTATTGATGATGTCAGCTGTCCCGCCACGAGACCGTCGATGATGCTTCCGCTCACCTCAAACTGTTCCGGTATCGCAGATACCAGGCTGTCGCGGTAGGCTCCGGCCAGAAATGTAGCATAGAGCACCAGCAATATGGCCGGCGTGATAAGAGAAGTGAAGAACATGCCCTTGTCCTTGAAAAACATCTTGATGTTCCTCTTAGTAAGGATCATAACAGTGCTCATCCGTCCTCACCTCCGTTCAGCTCTTTTCCCGTCACCGCCAGGAACACGTCATCCATCCTGCCCTTTATTATCTCGTAATCCCTGAATACCTCGGCATGCCCCATGATCAGCGATGTCGCCGCACCAGTATCCGGTACCGACACCCTGAACGCTCCGCGCACTGTCTCGTAAGGCATACCCAGCGATCTTACGGCTTCCTCTGTCACACCGTAAAGAGTGATGAAATCCCCTGTATAAGCGTTCTTCAGCTCCAGTGGGCTGCCTTCGGCTGCGATACTGCCGCTGTCTATGATAACGATATAGTCGGCATCCGCCGCCTCTTCCATATAGTGTGTCGTGAGGAACACGGTCATATTCTCTTCCTTGCGAAGAATGGATATGACGTCCCAGAGATTTTTTCGTGTCTGCGGATCGAGACCTGTGGTCGGCTCATCGAGTATCAGAATACTCGGTTCATGCAGCAGCGCACGAGCGATGTCTATCCTCCGGCGCTGCCCTCCCGACAACTTTCCTACAGGGCGTTTCAAAAGATCCCCGAAGTGCAGCAGCTCCGCCAGCTTTGCGAGTCTTTTGCCAAAGGCCGCACCCCTGATGCCGTAAAGAGCCGCGCGGTTCTCGAGATTATCGCGGACGGTGAGAGGCGCATCGAGGAGTGAATTTTGAAACACAACTCCGATCATGCGCTTTATATCATCTGCATCCTCAACGAGGTCGCGTCCGGCTATGGTGATGCGACCGCTGTCATGAGGCAGCTGCCCGCACATCATGTTTATGGTCGTGGATTTACCCGCGCCATTTACTCCAAGAAAGGCAAAAAACTCGCCTTCTTTCACGCGAAAACTGAGATCTCGCACAGCTCGCAGCGTTCCGAAGCTCTTGTTCAAACCATCTATCCTGATTATATCGCTCATTGGAAACGACCTCACATCACTTTATAACCTGCCCCTCTTCGGTGCAGATGCCGCAACATACAGCGTATATGTGTACCATATATGCTAAAAGTATATCAGACATCACATCAGACCCTCAAGCCGTGCAAGGTTAAAAGAACGTCATATTTTTGTTAAAACATCGCGGCGCCGTCGTCGCCACCGCCATAGTGTCTGCACTCACTAAGGAAATAACCGCCACGGCTGCTACCCGAGCGGTTATTAAAGCTTTAAATAATCACAGGGAGTAAGCCGGAAATCTTTGCCCTTTGTTACACAGATTATACCGTGCTGCTGTTATTCATACAGCAGCTAAAAGAGGCATAACTGCCCGAGAAAACAGCGCAGGCAGTGCTTTTATAAATCCCCTGTTTCTTGTGCACATGTTTTGATATTTTATGCTCTGTATGGGCAAAATTTTTAATTTATGCACATATACAGCATTTTTTATCTTTTTAGGGGCAACGACATCGAGCGGCAGCCCCCGCGCAGCCGTAGATAATGCACCTTTTCCGTTGGGATCGCGAAAAAAGGTGCATTTTGCTTGATTTATTTTACTTTGCTGTTAATTATTTACAAAAACTATTGCCCTTAAAATCCTATTTATGCAAAAACTGTGCATCAGTCATGCAAAATTACCCGTCAGAACTGCAAGTCTTGTGCATTGAGCCTGCGGCGCCCTTGTTTCTCTGCTCCATGCGCCGCATGAGCGCCCTGAACTGAAAGAAAAACATCGTCGCAGTCGTCGCCACCGCCAGCGTGTCCGCTATCGGTTCGGCCAGGAACACGGCCATATCCTTCTGCTCCATGAACTGCGGCAGTATGAATATCAGCGGTATCAGCAGGATTATCTTTCTCAGCACGGCCAGGAAAAACGATGTCTTGGCATTGCCGAGAGCTATGAACGTCTGCTGACATGCCACCTGGATCCCCAGCAGCAGCGATGCGGCCAGATATATCCGCATCGCCCATACCGCATATTCCGTCAGAGCCGGATCCGAGGTGAATATGGTCGTGAACAGCCTGGGCGCAAACATGGCCACGATCCACAGCGCTGTGGAGTAGGCGACGCATGCCATAAGCTGTAGCAGAAACGTCTTCTTTACCCGCTCGCCGCTGCCGGCTCCGTAATTGAAGCTGATTATCGGCTGTGCGCCCTGCGTTATCCCCTGTATCGGCAGCATCGCTATCTGCATTATGCTGCTGAGTATCGTCATCGCTCCTACGGCTATATCGCCGCCGTATGTGAGCAGCGACGAATTGAAGCATACGGTTATAACGCCCTCCGTGGCCTGCATCACGAACGGCGACAATCCGAGCGCCAGGCATGACCCGTACAGCTTGGGATCGGGCTTCATGTATTGCGTCCTTATCCTCAGCACCGTCCGCTTTCCCGTGAGGAATCTCAGCACCCAGGCTGCCGAAAGAGCCTGAGATATAACGGTGGCAAGAGCTGCGCCCTCAACGCCCATGTCCATGGCAAAGATGAATATGGGATCGAGTATTATGTTTGCCACAGCTCCGATCACTACGCTCAGCATGCTCACTGCCGCAAAGCCCTGGGTAGTGATAAAATTATTAAGGCCCAGAGCTATCTGTACGAATACGGTGCCGCAGGCATATATGCGCATGTAGCCTTCCGCGTATCCGATAGTATTCTCGCTGGCGCCGAACATCAGCAGCAGATCGCGTCCGAATATCAGCAGCAGCATCGTCAGTACTATACCTGCTGCCAGCGTTCCCGTAGTACAGTTGCCGAGGATTCTTTCGGCAGTCATGTGGTCTTTCCTTCCCAGCATTATCGACGCCTTCGGTGCGCCGCCCATAGCCATCAGAGCCGCGAAGGCGCTCACTACCATGATGAGTGGAAAGCATACTCCCACACCTGTAAGCGCAGTAGCTCCCGTCTCCGGTATATGACCTATATACATCCTGTCTACCATGTTGTAAAGTGCATTCACCACTTGCGCCGTTATGGCCGGGGCTGCCAGCTTCAGCAGCAGCCTGCCTGGCGGCTCACTTCCCAGATCCGCACCTTTCTTTTTCAAATCGTCTTTCATCCTCACGCTTCCTGTCTTCCGGCTATTGCTATCAGTTATCTGCAGACCATTGCCGTCCGCACGCACCAAAAATCCCGACAGGACATGTCTCCCGCCGGGATAGCGCCGTGCGCCTATGCGTTTCCGCACGGTGCTGGAGTCATAAATCAGAATTCGCACATGTGAGCTCGTTACTCCTCTATGATAGTTACCTTTTTCATAACCTGCGGAGTATCAGGCTTATCCATCGCGTTGCGCTTCTGTCCGACGATGCCGTCGGCGACATCCATGCCCTCGATGATCTTTCCGAAAGCAGCATACTGTCCGTCGAGATGAGGCGCGTCAGCTACCATGATAAAAAACTGCGATCCGGCGGAATTCGGGTTCATGGCTCTGGCCATGGACATAACTCCGCGCTCGTGCTTGAGGTCGTTTCTGAAACCGTTGGCAGTGAACTCTCCCTCTATGCTGTATCCCGGTCCGCCCATACCTGTTCCGTCAGGACAGCCGCCCTGGATCATGAAGCCCGGGATGACCCTGTGGAATATGAGCCCATCGTAGAAGCCCTCTTCCACCAGCTTTATGAAGTTCTCAACAGTCTTGGGAGCGATCTCCGGGTAGAGCTCGCCTTTCATAACTCCGCCGTCTTCCATTTCGATCTGTACGTATTTCATTTGTTTCCTCCTCTTTATCTTCGCTATATTATCACTCGCCCCGAACCCTGGGTCGGGGTCTGCTATACTCTGTACTGTCTGTATATCCTCGTCAGCGCATCTCATATGCGTCAGCGCCGCATCCTGAAGGTATCGGCATCGCCTGAGTGCTGCTCCAGTATTTCCCACAGCTCATCCCGCAGGTACTCCGGATAGAGCCGCGGCACGGTTTTTAATTCTTCACGCGTCATGAACCTTGCCGTCTTCAGCACCTGATGCCTGTCGTCAAATTCCGGATCCTCGCCAAGATGCAGCGTTCCTCCCGCTCTCCTGCAGAGAAAAAAATTGACGAAACGCTGGCCACGCTGAGACACCTCTTCCACGTGCCAGAGCAGTCTGCCGACCTCTATCTCTATGCCTGTCTCCTCAAGGACTTCTCTTGCCGCCGCTTCGGCAGCGCTCTCGCCGTCCTCTATGCCGCCGCCCGGCACCATCCATATATCATGCTCCTCATGGCGCTGACACACCATGAGCACTCTTTTCTCGTCATCCAGCACTATGGCTCTTGCTCCGCCTACCCACATAGAAACGCCCCCGCAATGCCCATTATGATCATCACCTTTATGGGCTTCATCTTCAAGACTCCCACTAGGAATATGGTGACAGCGAACAACGCTATCGGTATGAGATTGAAATAGTCAAGGCCTCCCGTAAACAGCTTCTCGGAGATCAGCGAACCCTTCACGAGCACCGCTTCACCGACAAATATCACCGCGGCTGCGATCATACCCACCGTTACCGGCCTTATGCCTACAAAAGCGCCCTGCACGCCCTTGCTGTCGTTGAATCTGTCGATGAACCTCATGACGATGAGCATCATGATGAACGACGGCAGACACACTCCGAGCGTAGCGACCACCGAACCGAGTATGCCGGAATAATTGAAACCGACATATGTCGCGGCATTCACGGCTATCGGCCCCGGCGTGACCTGAGACAGCGCCACCAGATCGGAAAACTCGCGTTCGGACATGACGCCAAAATCCTGCACGCTCTGGAATATGAGCGGCAGCATGGCCAGCCCGCCTCCGAATCCGAAGAGCCCTATGCGGAAGAACATGGCGAAAAGATATAAATACATCATTTCTCTGCCTCCCCGCTCTCGTCAGAGCCTGCGCGCCCGTCCGGACTTTCATCGTCGCGCGATGCGCCGCCGCTATTTTCGCTGCCGGCCGCAGCGGCAATTTTACCGTTTCTGCCGGCTCTGATGCTGTTGTATACTATGCCGGCAACGGCTCCCGCGATTATCGCCCATATGGCTGTAACGCCGAAAAATCCAATGGCTATCAGCGCCGCTATGGCAAACACCCACTGAAACGCCGATGTAAGGCTGTCCTTTGCCAGTCTCACTGCCGTCACCAGGATCAGCCCGCACACAGCGGCCTTTATCCCCGTGAACACGCCCAGCACGTATCTGTTCTCACCTATGGCTCCCAGCACTGTCACGGCCAGGATTATGATGATAAACGACGGCATGACCACGCCCAGCGTCGCAGCCAGCGAGCCTTTGATGCCGCGGATCCTGTTGCCTATATACGTCGCGCTGTTTATGGCGATGACTCCGGGCAAAGACTGACTGATGGCGATGCAGTCGAGCATCTCATCCCTGTCCAGCCATTTCTTGTCCTCCACGACAAGCTGCTGTATCTGCGGTATCATCGCCATCCCTCCTCCGATAGTGAATATCCCTATCTTGAAGAATTCCCAGAAGAGGGTGATGTATATCCTGCTATTTTTCTTCACTTATAGTCTCCAACGCCTGCTTTATGCCTTCCTCGACCGTCATCTCTGTCTTGTCCGCGTCTCTTCTCATCTTGTATTCTATCATGCCCTCGGCTGCGCCTCTGCCTACGGTTATCCTGATAGGGATGCCCAGCAGATCCGCATCCTTGAACTTAACGCCGGGACGTTCTTTCCTGTCGTCGAGCAGTACCTCGGCGCCTCCCGCCAGCAGCTCGCCGTATATCTTCTCGGCTACGCCGGCCTGGATCTCATCGTCAGGCTTCATCACCGTGATGATGACGTGGTAAGGAGCCACCGACATCGGCCATATGATCCCGTTTTCGTCGTGATGCTGTTCTATGACGGCCGCCATCGTCCTCGTCACTCCGATGCCGTAGCAGCCCATGACTATCGGATGATCCTTCATGTTTTCATCCTTGTAATACGCCTTCATGGATTCGCTGTATTTCGTTCCCAGCTTGAACACCTGTCCTACCTCTATGCCCCTGGCATGCTTCACCGGCGCTCCGCATACAGGACAAGGCTCGCCCTCAGCCAGTATCTTGATGTCCGTTACGATATCGCCTTCATAATCTCTGCCGTAGTTGACGTTTATGAGATGATGATCGACTTTACATGCTCCCGCGCAGAGATTTTTCAGTCCCGGCAGCTCGCTGTCCACTACTATCGTGCAGTCATGCAGCTTCGTAGGGCCGGTGAAGCCTCCCACGCATCCTGTGGCCTCTCCCATCTTTTCCTCGTCGGCAAATTCAATAGCGTGCTCAGGTATGCCGAGGGCGTTGACGAGCTTCGTCATATTGAGCTCTCTGTCGCCCCTGACGAAGGCTGCGACATATCCCGCTTCCTTGCCCTCGATATCATAGGTCACGAAAAGCAGCGCCTTGATAGTGCTCTTCTGATCTATTCCCAGGAATTCCGAAACCTCTTCGATCGTCTTCGTTCCCGGAGTATGCACCTCTTCCATCGGCAGCATCTCGACATCATCCTGCGGCTCTGCATCCCTGCATTCGGCACGTTCAACGGTGGCCGCCATCGAGCAGTGCTCGCAGTATGCGATCTCGCTCTCGCCGACCTCGGATATGGCCGTGAACTCATGCGAATTGCTGCCGCCTATAGCGCCGTTGTCAGCCTCTACAGGCCTGAATTTCAGTCCGCACCTGGTGAATATCTTCTCATACGCCTCGTACATCTCGCGGTAGCTCCTGTCAAGGCCCTCATCGTCTCTGTCGAACGAATAGGCATCCTTCATGATGAACTCTCTGCTCCTCATGAGCCCGAAACGCGGTCTGGCCTCGTCTCTGTACTTCGTCTGTATCTGATAGAGGTTCATCGGCAGCTGCCTGTACGAGCTGACGTCGTTTCTGATGATGTCGGTGAATATCTCCTCATGCGTCGGTCCGAGGCAGAACTCGCGTCCGTGCCTGTCCTTTATCCTCCAAAGCTCAGGACCGTAGGCATCCCATCTGCCTGATTCCTGCCAGAGCTCCGCCGGCTGTATGGCCGACATGTGGATCTCCTGACTTCCGGCGGCATCCATCTCTTCGCGGACGATATTCTCTATCTTCCTGATCGTCCTCCAGCCGAGCGACATGAATCCGTACACGCCTGAAGCCAGCTTTCTTATCATGCCTGTTCTCAGCATGAGGATATGGCTCGGAATCTCGGCCTCCGCCGGCACCTCTCTCAACGTTTTCAAATGCATCTTCGATAATCTCATTGTATGTCTCTCCTTATCTGCACAGTGAACATACCGCTTCGGCCGCTATGCCTTCTTCACGTCCCACAAAACCGAGACGCTCGGTGGTAGTCCCCTTAATATTTATCCTGTCTCTGTCGATTCCCAGAGCTTCGGCTATGTTGTCCCTCATCGCCTCGATATGAGGTCTGATCTTAGGTCTCTGCGCCATGACCGTAACATCGGCGTTTACCACGGAATATCCGTTTTCCGCCAGCAACGCCATGACATGTTGCAGCAGTCTGAGGCTCGATATACCCCTGTATTTCTCGTCGGTATCTGGGAAATGCAGCCCGATGTCGCCGAGAGCCGCAGCCCCCAGCAGCGCGTCCATCAGCGCATGTATGAGTACGTCGGCGTCTGAATGGCCGTCCAGTCCTCTGTCCCACGGTATTTCCACTCCGCCGAGCACCAGTCTGCGGCCTTCGGCGAAGGCATGCACGTCAAAGCCCGTGCCTGTCCTGATCTCCATCGGCATGTCCTCTCTCGTCGTTATCTTTATGTTAGCGTAATCTCCCGTCACCACGGCCACCGGATGACCGCTCCTTTCGACGAGCACGGCGTCATCGGTGCCGTAAAAGCCTTCCGCAAACGCCATATCGTACGCGCGCATGATCACATCCGTCCTGAAGCCCTGCGGCGTCTGCACGGCGACATAGCCGCTCCTGTCGACAGCCCTGCTGCTCCCATCGTCCGACAGCATTCTCAGGCTGTCCTTCATCGGCACGCAGGCGACTGCAGCTCCGCGATCACACACCGCCTCCAGCACGTCTTCGATTACCTTTTCGGTAACGAACGGCCTGGCTCCGTCATGGATCAGCACGTACTCCGCCTCCGGACATTCCGCAGCCACGGCCTTCAGAGCGTTGTATACCGAATCCTGACGCTCACGCCCGCCCGGCACCACGGTCCTGACCCTGTCCGGCGCATATGCGTCCGCCAGCCTGCGGCAGCGTTCCGTATACTCCGCGCCGGTCACGATGAAGATCTCATCCGCCTCGTCTGCTTCTGCAAAGCACCTCAATGTCCTCGCCAGCATCGGCTCACCGCCGATATCGAGGAACTGTTTCGGCAGCGGCCCTCCGACGCGCTCTCCCTTGCCGGCGGCAGCTATTATCACAGCGACTTTCTTTCCTCTGTACATATCCGTTACCTGTTGCCTGCCGGCTTGGCGAATATCATCCTGCCGGCTGAAGTCTGCAGTACGCTGGTGACTACGACCTTGATAGTCTGACCTATGAACCTCTTGCCGTCCTCGACGACGATCATGGTGCCGTCGTCAAGATACGCGACTGCCTGGTTGTTTTCCTTACCCTCCTTCACGAGTGAAAGGATCATCTCCTCTCCCGGAAGAACGACAGGCTTGAGCGTATTGGCCAGCTCGTTTATATTGAGCACCTCGACGCCCTTTATACCCGCCACCTTATTGAGGTTGAAATCGTTGGTGACCACCTTGCCGTTCATTATCTGCGCCAGCTTCAGCAGCTTGACGTCGACCTCGGGGATCTCCTCCAGCGCCTTCTCGGCCTCAGTGTTGTAGATCTCTATGCCGTATTCCTCCTGGATCTTGTTGAGTATGTCCAGACCGCGCCTGCCTCTGTTTCTCTTGAGCGCATCTGATGAATCCGCTATATGTCGCAGCTCCACCAGTACGAATTCCGGTATGACTATAGTGCCTTCAAGAAATCCGGTCTTCATGATATCCGCTATCCTGCCGTCGATTATGACGCTGGTATCGAATATCTTAGGCGTCGATTCGCCCTTGCCCTTTGAAGATCTGCCGCCTCCGACAGATGTCATCAGCTTCGACCTCGTCCATACCGTCTTCAGATCCTTACCCTTGGTCGTAGCAATAACGATACCGAGATATCCCAGTATGATGTATGTAATGATATTGAGTATTACATCCAGATACGGGATCTTGATCCCCACATAGATCTGACTTATCAAAAACGCTATGATAAGACCCGCGATAAGACCGAGAGTCCCCAGTATCAGATCGTTGATCGAGACCTTCTGGAGATCCGATTCTATATTGCCCGCCATCCTGTTGCCGTGCCTCTTGATGGTCGGCGTAAGTCTGAAAAATATTAAACCGAATATGATTACGAATAAAGCGGCGATGCACAATTCCTCCACACCCGAAAAGTCCACGAGTTCTTCGTGCCCTGCCAGCGAAATGAAGAATTTCGCCAATGAGTATACACCGAATCCCACTATCGCACCGGCGAGAGTAAAGACGGCTCTGACAAGTTTCCTCAGCATATTTTCACCTCCTTTCCTGCTGTATCGCCCGCTTCAGGGGCTTAGTCGGATCGTATAAATATCCATTGTGATTATACCACAAATCCTGTACCTAGCCAACAAATTATGGTAGAATCACTACAGAAGCTTCATACACAGCACACATAGAACTTTTACTCTTATACATATATACAGAAGGAGGTATTGTAATGGCTAAAATATTAGTGGCAGACGATGAGCAGAAGATAAGAGAGGTCATAAGAGAATACTCCGAGTTCAACGGTCACGAGATAACAGAGGCAGCCGACGGCATGACGGCCGTGGGTCTTTGCAAGCTGAACGATTACGACCTCATCATCATGGACATCATGATGCCCAAGCTCGACGGATTTTCTGCCTGCAAGGAAATAAAGAAAATAAAGGATATACCTATCATCATGCTTTCGGCAAGAAGCGAAGAGTACGACAAGCTCTTCGGCTTCGAGCTGGGCATAGACGACTATGTTGTCAAGCCCTTCAGCCCCAAGGAGCTGATGGCCAGAGTCAACGCCGTACTCGCCAGAAACAGCGCCGCCGAGAAGCCGACCGAAAAGGTCATGAAATTCGACGGTCTGGAAATCAACATACCGGCCAGAACCGTGTATGTCGACGGCGAAAAGGTGGAGTTGACGCCTAAGGAATACGATCTGCTGTTTTACCTGGTGGAGAACAAGAACATCGCCCTGTCAAGAGACAAGCTGCTCTCGGACATCTGGGGATACGACTTCTTCGGAGACGACAGAACGATAGACACTCACATCAAGAATCTCCGCAACAATCTGGGAAAATACAGGGATTTCATAGTCACACTCAGAGGGGTAGGTTACAAATTTGAAGCTTAGACTCGATTCCAGGAGCATAAAGTTCAAAACATGGCTCTATTTCATACTTTTTGCCGCTTTTCTGATGATAGTCCTGTGGTTTTTCCAGGTCTTCTTCCTCAACAGCTTCTACAGCGTCATGAAGGACGAGCAGACCAGGAGCGTGGCTCACGACATAGAATCGGCATATGAACGCAAAAGCAGCGAAAAGTTTATCGACGCCGTAGAGGATATATCGACTACTAACGATATGTTTATTTACATCGTCTCACAGGACGGGAAGACAATGTATTTCCGTCCTTCCGGCGATGCCACGGTAGCCCAGTACTACGTAGATCAGATCGACGCGCTCAACCAGATAATGCTGGACGAAAAGAGCGATTCCGTCTACAGGCGGATAAAGAGCGCCGATTCCAAGGACGTACTGGCCTTCGGCCAGCTCCTTACGGCAAATGACAAGGAGTCGATGCTGATCTATATCTTTTCGCCTCTGTATCCAGTATCATCGACGATACAGATCCTGATGAACCAGCTCATATACGTTACATTCATATCGCTGGCGGTGGCGTGCCTCATATCCTTCTATCTTTCCATAAGGATAACGAGGCCGATACGTATGATCACACGCTCGGCGGAGAAGCTTGCCGACGGTCAATACGGCATCGTCTTCAAGGGCGGTCACTATACGGAGATAAACAATCTGGCCGATACGCTGACGCGCGCGTCCATAGAGCTGGAAAAGTCGGATATGCTGCAAAAGGATCTGATCGCCAACGTCTCTCACGACCTGAGAACGCCTCTGACGATGATAAAATCGTACGCCGAAATGATCAGAGATCTGTCAGGCAACAACCCTCAGAAGCGCGAACAGCATCTGCAGGTCATCATCGACGAGGCCGACAGGCTCAACATGCTGGTAGGCGATCTGCTGTCGCTCTCGCGGATGCAGTCAGGCAAGATGGTACTGGAACGCAGCAATTTCAATATTACCGAAGCTGCACGCAGCATACTCAACACGTATAAGATAATGGAGGACGAGCAGGGCTACACCTTCAGGCTCAACTGCAACGCAGACTATATCGTCAACGGCGACGAGGAAAAGATCAAGCAGGTGATCTCCAACCTGCTGACAAACGCTATAAAATTCGCCGGCGATGACAAGACCGTCATCATTTCACTGAAGCGGCGCGGAAAATTCGTGCTGTGTCAGGTCGAGGATCACGGCATAGGCATCGCTCCGGAGGAGCTGAACCACGTGTGGGAAAGATATTACCGGGCAAGCTCGAACATGGTGAGAGCCTCGGAGGGCTCCGGGCTTGGGCTTTCCATCGTCAAGGAGATCCTTTCCCTGCACAAATCCAACTTCGGCGTCGACAGCACCGTAGGCAAAGGCACGACCTTCTGGTTCGAGCTCAGCTTCATCAAAGCGGAAAAGCTGCGCGGCACGCTCAACTGAAAACACGGCAAAACAAGAAAGGAACTGATATACATGCACAACCGGGATATATCCATACCAGACTGCGATTTTCACACCCATACCGGCTTCTCGGACGACTGCTACGTTTCTGTGGAGGAAATGCTGGAGGGAGCGGCTTCTCAGGGCATAAAGACTCTGGCCGTCACCGATCACTATGACCCCGGCTACCCGGATCCGGAATTTCCGTTCACTATCGACTTTGACAAATACCAGCAGACGATGCTGGCGGCACGCGAGAAATACAAAGGGATTATGGATATAAAGATCGGCCTCGAGGTCGGCATCATGGAGGGTCAGTTTGAGGCTGCCAACAGCATCATCGACGCATTTCCCTACGACGTAATCCTGGGATCGTTTCACTGCCTCCGCGATACGGATCTCTACACGTACGATTTCACAGGCGTAGACGGCCCCGCAATGCTGGAGGATTTTTACACCTATATGTACGACTGTCTAAGGAAATTCAACAACTACGATGTCATCGGACATTTCAGCATCCTTGACCGCTACATAGGGAAAATATACGATTACGCTCCTTTCGAGGATGTCATAGACGAGATCCTGAAGCTCGCCGTACAAAACGGCAAGGGGCTGGAAATCAATACATCCAGCTTCAAATACGGCACAGGAACGTGGCTGCCGAGAGAATCCATACTCAAAAAATACAGGGAGCTTGGCGGCGAGATCCTGACCTTTGGATCCGACGCTCATGCTCCCGAGCACTACAGGTTTCATTTCGCTGATGCCACCGAGCTGGCAAGATCACTGGGCTTCAGATACTACTGCATCTTCGATCAGCGAAAGCCTGAATTTCTGCCGCTTTAGGCGGATACGCCCTTCAGCAGCATCCTCCCATATAGTATTTTCCGTAAGCATCTGCCGCCTTCAGAGCTGCGAATGTCGTCTCAGGCGTCACCTCAAACGGCATATTGTGAAGCGTATCCGTTTCCGCGCAGGCTGCTTCAGCCACCTTCATGATCTGTTCGTCTGTTATCTCCTTCGCTCCGAGCTGCTCCCACGTTACCGGCAGGCCCACCTCTATGCAAAAGCCTATGACCTCCTCAAGCTCATCGAGCGGCACGTTTTCAAGTATGAGCTGCGCTATGGTTCCGAAGGCTACCTTCTCGCCATGGTACATCCCGTGACACTCTTCCAGAACCGTCATGCCGTTGTGGATGGCATGCGCTCCCGCAAGCCCCGCGCTCTCGAAGCCTATGCCCGAAAGCAGCGTGTTGGCTTCTATTATCTTTTCCACCGCCTCCGTGCACGCTCCGCTTTCAAGAGCGATCTTGGCCTTTACGCCCTCCTCCATCAGAGTGTTGAAGCAAAGCTCCGCCAGCGCCATGGCCGCCTCCGTCGTCTTGCCTCCCGCGCAGGATATGGCGCCGCTCTGCTTGCAGGCTCGCGCCTCAAAATACGTTGCCAGCGCATCGCCCATGCCTGCCACCGTAAGGCGTACAGGCGACTTCGCTATTATTTCCGTATCCATCATCACGAGGTTCGGATTTGCCGGAAGGAAAAGGTACTCCTCAAAAACGCCTTCATCCGTATATATTACCGACAGCGCGCTGCACGGAGCGTCCGTAGAAGCTATCGTCGGGCAGATGATGACCGGTGTCTTGTTATAGAACGCCACCGCCTTGGCCGTGTCGAAAATCTTTCCTCCGCCTATGCCTATCATCAAGTCGCAGCCCTTTTCCTTCATAAGACCCGACAGTCTATCTATTTCCGTCTTGCTGCATTCACCGTTGAAATAATCGAATTCCAGCTCGCAGTCCACACCGCTGAAGCTCTCCTCTATCGTAGCGCCTATGCGCTTGTATCCTCCGGAGCTTATCAGTATGAGCGCCTTTTTACCGTAGCCTGCGGCGTAATCGCCGAGTTTTTTCATCTCTCCCGCCCCCTGGATATAGCGCGACGGGCTTATCAGAATCTTTGACATAAGTGCTCCTTTCTGTTCAACAGATATCTCATCGCCCACAGTATAACATATCGCTGCCGAAAAAGAAAACATCCCGTCTCGGCTATCGCCGCAGGCGGGATGTTTTCATGAATCAAATTAAATTACAGGTGGAGGAATCCATCACTGAAATTTTCGTTTTCGCTTACTTGAGGCAATCTGCCAGCACCTTGAGGAATTCACGGCAGTCGTCCGGATATATCTCTCCCATGTTAGCCACCTGGAACATGCCCATCGCCTCGTACTTGCCCTTGCCGCTGTACACTACATAGCCTCTGCTCTCCATATCGTTAAGAAAAGCCTTGAGATCCTTGCCCTCAGGAAGGAATACAGATGTCACCGTGTTGGCCATCTGACTCTCATCATCGAGCAGCAGCCTGAGTCCCATATCCTTCATGCCCTGCCTGAGTATACCGGCGCACTCCTTATATCTGGCTATCCTGGCCTCCACGCCTCCGTCGGCAAGAGCATTGTCGAGCGCAGCCTCAAGAGCCCAGAACAGATTTACGTTAGGCGTGTTAGGCGTCTGGTTCTTATCTCTGGCATAGATATAATGCTTGGCCAGGTTGAGGTATACGTTTTTCCCCATCTCCGGCGTCAGCGTCTCGAACGCGTCTATCCTGCCGCAGATATAGGCCGATCCCGGATAAGCTCCCAGACACTTGCCTCCTACCGATGTGGCAAAGGTGATGTTGAAATCTTTGACATCTATATATTCTCCGGCTGCTGCCGAAACGCAGTCCACGAAGAACCATTTGCCGTACTTTGCCGCCAGCTCTCCCACCTTCTTAACAGGGTTTACCATGCCGGTAGACGTTTCATGGCATACCATGGCAACAACCTTGATGGCCGGATCCGACTTCATCATCGTCTCGACCTTTGCCAGATCGAACGTCTCGCCCCACTCGAACTCGCAGTCAATGAGCGGTATCTGGTACTTCTCTATTATCTCCAGCAGCCTGCCGCCAAATTCTCCGTTCCTTATGAGCATCACTTTCTCGCCTTCATTGAATATCGACGAGAGAACCGTCTCGTTCGCAGATGTTCCCGATCCCGACACTATAACGGATCTGTAGCTGTCGTCAGCCTTGAACAGCTTGTTGATCTTCGCCGTCGTTCTGGCAAACATTTCTCCGAACTCCGCCCCCCTGTGGCAGATGTCATAATGCGTCAATGCCTGACGTACGTTTTCCTTTACCATTACAGGTCCCGGACTGAATAATTTTGGTGCGCTCATTTTTACACTCCCTTTCAATTTTTATTACTTCTTCATATCGTTTTCAAGATAAATGTATGTGAAATTATTATATTGTCTTACTCCTCCGACCAGTTTTTCGCCCTCTCGACGGCTCTGTGCCAGTTGTAAAGCAGCGTTTCTCTCTCGTCTACGCTCATCTTCGGCTCGTATCGCTGCGCCAGCTTCCAGTTGCCCTCTAGCTGCTCGATGGAATCAAACTCCCCTATGCCGAGCGCCGCCAGCTGAGCCGCGCCCATAGCCGTCGTATCCTTTACCACCGGCACGTCTACAGGTATGCCTAAAAGGTCTGCCTGGAACTGCATCAGGAATTTATTGGCCGCCGCGCCGCCGTCCGCTCTGAGTATGGTTATCGGCATATCCGAATCCATGTTCATGACGTCGAGATTATCCTTGACCTGGTATGCCGTGGCCTCCAGCGTAGCTCTTACTATGTGTTCGCGCGTCGTGCCTCCCGTTATACCCACTATGGTGCCTCTGGCGTATGAATCCCAGTGAGGCGCTGCCAATCCGGAAAACGCCGGCACGAAGTAGACACCTCCGTTGCCGCCGGCATCAAACGCCATCTGCTCCGTCTGCGCCGCATTGTCTATTATCTTTATGCCGTCCCGCAGCCACTGCGTGGCGGCTCCCGTTATATATATGCCTCCGTCGAGAGCAAATGTCATCTTGTTATTGAGTCTCCATGCCACCGTGGTCAGCAGCCCGTTCTTGGAATACACGGCTTTGTCCCCCGTGTTCATCAGCATGAAGCATCCCGTGCCATACGTGCATTTGATGGTTCCCGGCTTGAAGCATGCCTGTCCGAAAAGAGCCGCCTGCTGATCGACGACTGAGCCTGAGATCGGTATGGAAGCGCCCAGGAAATCGAGCGGATCCGTATTGCCGTAAAGCGTAGCACTGTCTCGTATCTCGGGCAGTATGGATCTGCTTATACCGAGGATATCGAGAATATCGTCATCCCATTTGCCCGTGTGGATATTGAACATCATGGTTCTTGAAGCCGTCGAACAGTCGGTAACGTGCACCTTGCCGTGAGTCATCTTCCATATGAGCCACGTGTCAAGGGTCCCCGCCAGTATGCGGCCTTCCTTGATCTTTTCCTTTACGCCGTCAACATTGTCTATTATCCACTTTATCTTAGGGCCGCTGAAATAGGAATCGGCCATCAGCCCCGTCTTCTCTCTGATCATCTCGCCGTGCTCGCTCGTGAGCTCATCGGCATATCGTGCCATCCTCCTGTCCTGCCATACGATGGCGTTATATACGGGCGCGCCCGTCACCTTATCCCAGAGCATGACCGTCTCACCCTGGTTATCTATGCCGATGCACTTTATCTGCTCCGGCGATACGCCAGCCTCTTTGAGCGCCATGTCTATCGACTCCAGTACGCGCTGCCACAGCTCCAGAGGATCATGCTCCACCCAGCCCGGCTTAGGGTAATACTGCTTATGCTCCTTATATCCTCTTGTCACCAGGTTCCACTGCTCATCGAGCAGCAGCGTCGTCGTTCCCGTAGTTCCCTGATCCAATCCGATGTAATACATTTTCTTCTTGTTCATATCTGTCCCTCGCTTCCGCAAACATATCGACCGGTCATGAGCCGGTTCCCGATCAATCAGCAATGTATTTATCTATCTTATCGTAATCAATATTAGTAAACAGGTTTTTCCTGAACTCTCCCGAAGAACAGCACACCAGCTTCCTGTACGTCCTGTTCATATGAGCATGATCGAAAAACCCGCAGTCTACGGCGATATCCACCAGCAGCTCATCGCGCTCCTCCATTATCCTGCTCATCGACATCTGCAGCCTTATTATCTGCGAGTACAGCTTGGGCGATATACCCACGCATCTCTCGAACATCTTATCTATGTGACGTGCCGTGAATCCCGTCTCCTCCGCCAGCGTCTCCACCTTGATATTGCCCTGACACTGGAATATCCTGTCGGTACAGTATTTTATCAGATATTTATTCGGCTCCTCCTGCATCCTCGTACGGATAACTCTGGAAATAAGTCTTATGCGCTCCGCCAAGCAGGTTTCGCGCTCCAGTATCGATAATATCTGCCCTCCGGCCGGGTCGCTGCTCTTCACCTGCCGCGCCTTATTGGTAATGGAGCTGGCGTCACCGTCTATTATCGACGCTCCCACCCCCGGCAGAAAGCGTATGAATATATATGATTCTCCGGGTCTGACCTCCAGCTTTTTCATCTCGTCCGTCACCCCGCATATATACCCCCTCGTATCGTCTTCATATTTTCTGAAAACCATGCTTATGCAGCCGTCCGGTATGATGGGAAGTATCCTGACATCCCTGGCTATGGATCTTATATAAAATATGTCAGCTACCGTCGTATAGAGAGGATGCCCGAAGCTCACGTCCATTTTGTTCACCTCGAAGCCCTCATCTTCAAAGATCAGCGGCTCATACTGAGCCCTGTCCTCGTTGGGTGCCAGATACTGTTTTCTACTGATAACAAATGACATTTTTTCCCTTCATAGCGCGACTGCGCATCCCCCGTCAGCCTCCCGCATCCCAGCCCTTTTGCGTCACTAGTAAAAATCGGAAGTCTTTATTTTTCCACCTAAATGATATCACTCGATATAAATCGGGTCAACTTCTGTTTTTTCCTAGTATCGAAAAAACAGGCGGTGTAAAATATATCTTGTTTGAAGAGGGAACTGATTTGGGAAGGGAGTTCGGTCATGGAAATCCTTCAGGGCATGGATCCTGACAAAATGATAATCATAATCCCATCGGCGCTGGTCGTGATGTATCTGGTAATCAGTCTGCAGAATTCCCTCTGCAGCAGAGAAAATCCGTATATCGGTCTTATACTTCCGGCCATATGCTTCATCGCCTCGACCGTGCTTGCCGTAAGGCCGCTGTTTGTAGCCGGAGCGGACGGAGCCGGCGAGCTTGCTTTACTGTGCCTGAGGATGTGGCTCACATTCAACATCGCCACGCTCGTTTTCCTCTTTCCATACTATAAACACCGCAAGACAAGAGCCGCGGTTCAAAAGGCCCGGCAATCATCCGAAGCTGCCGCTATTGAAATCGAAGACAGACACGACGATAAAAGCTGAGCCTCCAGCAGCCGCTTCGCGCGCCATACGGCGCACATAATCACACACGTATGATATAAAATTTATTTATATCCAAAATCATTACTATTTATTTTAAGGAGGTCTTATCTCATGGAAAACAATTCCAAACCCCAGACTCTAAACAGAACTCTGGGACTTGCGGAATGCGTCACTATTACGGCCGGTGCCGTAATCGGCGTGGGACTGTTCACCGTCGGTTCTAACATCGTCGGAATAATGGGCGGTACCGTAATCATCGCATCGTTGATCTCATTCGTGCTCATACTTTTCCCTTGCGCGATGTATGGTGAAATGAGCGCTGCGCTGCCTCTCGCCGGAGGTACGTATTCATTCGCAAAGAGAGCCATCAACTATCCTGTGGCCATATTCGAAAGCTGGAACTACACTCTGGCTCAGATCGGTATCGGCGCTTCAGAATCGATGGCATTCTCAAATTACTTCTGCAGACTTCTCAATGCTCTCGGGCTCAACGTTCCGGTCAGCAACGACAACTACTCGCTGATCGACCTGTTCCAGGGCAACGTTGATCCTGCAGTATTCTGGTGGAGAGCTATCCCGGCCATCTGCCTGTTCATCCTCTTCACCTACATTTCCTACAGAGGAATCGAGATGAACGGCAAGACGCAGAACTTCTTTATGTTCTTCTTCTGGGCCTGCTCGCTCGTATGGTTCGCTACGGTTATCGCGAAGGCTGATTTCTCGAGCGTTACCGAAATGGTAGCCGGCGTGGGAATCCCGCCTGAAATCAACGCATTCGCTCAGGCTGTACTGCTCGTACTCTGGTGCTTCTTCGGTTATGAGACCATCGTAGGCATGGGATCCGAAGTAAAGTTCCCGCAGCTGACGCTGCCGAGAGCTCTGCTGATCTCACCGTTCTGCGTACTGGCCGTAAACCTGCTGTTCCAGTGGTTCCTGTGCGCACTGACTCCTGCAGAGGATCTGCCTGCACTGGCTGAATCCGCTGCGCCTTATGCAGATGCAATGCAGTATGCCGGTATAGTCGGACTGCCGCTGGTAATACTCTGTCTGGGCATTACGCTGGGAGGAGACTTCTCGACCATGAACCCTTGTATCGCGGGACCTGCCCGATACATCTACATAATGGCTGAGGACGGAAACTTCCCTAAGTACTTCGGCAAGATACACCCTAAGTTCAACAGCCCTCACAGAGCTGTCGTACTCTGCGGAATACTGGGTATCTTCTTCATCCTTTCGGGATCCATCAAGATCGTAGCGCTGATGTGCTCGTACAACCAGATACAATCCTATATCATCGGATTCTGGTCGTTCCTGGCGCTGCGTAAGAAGGAGCCTGACCTCAAGAGACCTTGGAGATGCCCTGCAGGAACGTTCGGAGCATGGTTCAGTATCATATGCTTCGCACTGCTGCTGATATTCGCTTACGATCCTGTAGCTATCTGGTACAACATCATATGGGACGCTATAGCTATCCTGTACTATCTGATATTCGTACGCAAGAGACCTATCCCTCAGGAGGCCATCGACGTCGAGGCGCTTGCCCTCGCTACAGCCGAGCCTACTCCTGAAGAAAGGGCTAAGCTCGACAGACAGTACAAGCGCTGGAGGATCGGAGCTTACTGCTTCGCGGCCGCAGCTGTTCTGCTGTTCGTAATAACCTGGATAGTTAACTAATCGCAAGTCATACTAAAAGATATCAAAAAGAGCCGTCATCATGACGGCTCTTTCATAAATCACGTAATTGTGATAGAATATCCGTATGTCGCAGGCATTGCAGACAGGTAGTTAAAACTGATTATATTACAGATGAGGATCGCTAAATGAGAAAGATCATCGGAACGATAATATTCATATTCCTTATAATCCTTTCGACGGCCGGAGTTGCGGCTTACGTCATGCAGGAGGCGTTTCAGGAACCTATCACGTTCAAGGAATTCTTTGAAATGGTCTTCTGAAAAAACTTATAGTACAAAAAGATCGGCAAAACCGCTGCATCCTTTAGAATCGCAATGGATGTAGCGGTTTTAAGTTACGCCGGACAGTTCACAGAATTTTTGTCGTAGTTATTAAAAATTATCAACAAGGTTGAGTTCTTAACACTCATCATCCCCAGAGCTCGTCCTCCGTCGGCACGTGGTTGTTCGGCATATACCTGGCTATCCGCGAGATATTCATCAGATGCGTATACGTCAGATTTTCCGATATGCTGTTGTGTCCCCACGAGCCGCAGCCCAGAGTGTTCGTCGGAGCCAGCCCGTTATAGAAGCTCCCTCCCGTACTGCTCGCCGAGATCTGGTTTATCACGAACCTGGATACGCAGAGGCTCTCGGCCACATACGCTATATGCTCCTCCGAGTCGGAGTGAAACACCGCACTGTGTCCTTTGCCGTCCTTTTCCAGATTTTCTCTGGCGATATTCACGCCCTCCTCAAGCGTTTTATAGCTGTACGCCGCCAGCACGGGCGCCATCTTCTCACCGCCGAGCGGATCAGTCAGGCCGCTGCCCTCCGCCTCCGCTACGATGACCCTTGTCGCCGCCGGTATGTCTATACCGGCAAGCTCAGCCACTGCTGCGCACGACTGCCCTACTGAATGTCTGTTAGGCTTGCCGTCCTGGAACAGCGCCTCTCTTATACACTCGAGCTCGTTTTTATCTCTCACTATGTAGGCGCCGTTAGCCTCGAATTCCGCCATGACGCGTTCACGGTCATTTTCATGGAATATCACCGACTGCTCTCCGGAGCAGATGATCCCATTATCAAACGTCCGCCCTGCAATGATCTTAGGCACGGCCACGGAAGGATCGTATCCTTCGTCTATTATGCACTGTACGTTTCCTGCGCCCACTCCCAGAGCCGGTCTGCCGGAGCTGTAGGCCGCCTCCACTATGCCGGCGCCGCCCGTGGCTATCACGACATCGGATGCCGACATCAGGTTCTTCGTATGTTCGCGTGAATGCTGATCGAGGATCTGTATAAGATGCTGCGGATATCCCAGCCTCTCCAGCTCGGCGTTTATCATATCGACCGCCTCGGTGCTGCATCTGACAGCGCTGTGATGCGGCGTGATGATGATGGCGTTGCCGCATTTCAGTGCAAACATAGCATTGCTCATGGGCGTTACTATAGGATTCGTACACGGAGTCACGGCAGCGACGACGCCCATAGGCTTGGCTACTCTCGTTATGCCTGTCGCCTCATCCGTATCCAGAATCCCGCGCGAGGGTTTTCCCTTGAGAGAATTCCATATTATGCCGGCCTTCTGACGATTCTTGGCGACCTTATCAGCCACATTTCCCATCCTTGTCTCGGCGACCGCTATTTCCGCCAGATATTCCGCATTGTCGAAGACCGTCTTGCCTATGGTTTTCACCGCCAGATCCACTTCCTCCTGCGACATCTGCTCAAATATTGCTTGAGCCTTGCGCGCTCTTTCGATATACCCGTCTATATACTCTCTGCTTTTGTCGATTCCGTTCATCGTATCATTCCTTCCGTCAGAATAGCTTCTGTATCTCCGTTATATTCCTTATGCCTGTCAGCGTGAGCTTCTCACCGTTTTTCTCCGCTCTGGCGCCGTTTATCTCCGCAGCCGTCCTCCTGAGCCGTTCCGCATTCCTTACCGGCAGCACCACTCTCTCAAATCCCAGCTTCGCCGCTTCCTTCAGTATCTTCTCCCCGTTCTGTACGGCTCTGAGATCTCCGGTAAGTCCTATTTCTCCCACTGCCACCGTACCGCCGGCCAGCGGCACGCCTCTGTACGAAGAATATACGGCCAGCGCCACCGCAAGATCCGTATACGTGCCTTCAGGTCTGATGCCGCCTACGACATTTACGTACACGTCCTTGTCCGCAAGCGACAGGCCCATCTTCTTTTCCAGTACGGCCAGGATCATGTTCAGTCGCGAATTTTCCACGCCGATAGTCGTCCTCCTGGCAAAGCCTATGTTCGTCGGCGATACCAGCGCCTGGACCTCCAGTATCAGCGGGCGCGTCCCCTCGTATACCGCCGTCACTACGGAGCCCTCGCTCTCGCGATCCATTTCCTCCAGCAATACGCCGGAAAGGTTTTCTATCTCCACCAGACCCTCCTGAGCCATCTCGAAGGCTCCGATCTCGCTAGTGGTGCCGAACCTGTTTTTCTGCGCCCGCAGTATCCTCATCTCATGGCTCCTGTCGCCGGTAAAGCTGAGCACGCAGTCGACCATGTGCTCCACGATCCTCGGCCCCGCCAGCTCTCCGCTCTTGGTGACATGGGCGACGATGAATACCGGTATGTTCATCACCTTGCCGATACGCATCAGCTCGTTGCCGCAGGCCCTCACCTGCGACACGCTTCCGGGCGCCGATTCCAGCTCAGAGCTGAACATCGTCTGTATGGAGTCGATTATCAGAAATCTCGGAGCCAGTCTGTTGCATACCTCGCTGACGCTCTCGATATTTGTTTCCGCAAGTATGAACAGATCATCGGGCAGCTCGCCGCACACGCGGTCCGCCCTCATCTTGATCTGCTCCTCCGACTCCTCGCCGGAAACGTAGAGCACGCTGCCGCAGCTCGCCGCTATATGCGCTGCCGCCTGTATGATGATCGTGGATTTACCGATGCCCGGTTCTCCCGATATGAGTGTCAGCGATCCCGGCACCAGTCCGCCGCCCAGCACTCTGTTGAGTTCGCCGATCCCCGTATCTATCCTGTTCGTTTCTCCGGAAGTCACCTGCTTCAGCTTCACAGGGTCCGCCGATACTGCCGCGCCGCCTCTCCCGGACAGCGCTCCACCGCCCGCCTGAGCAGAGCGGCGGCCCGCAGACGTCCTGCGCCGCCTGTCTTCAGCGTCTACATCTATTACCTTTTCCTCTACCATCGTGTTCCATGCGCCGCATATGCACTGCCCCATCCATTTCGGGCTCTCATATCCGCATTCCTGACACACGAACACGGTCTTTCCCTTTTTAGCCATGTCTCACTTTACCTCTAATACGTTATGACTCTATATTATATTCAAACCGCCTGTGATTCAAGGCGTTTTTAATACAATTTCACGGCTCACAGGAGGTGATCCTGTTCAAAGTAAAAGGAGCCGTTTCTGTCAAACGGCTCCTACGGTTTTTATTCATATCGCTTTATTTTTCCTGTTCAGCCTGATGCTCCTCGATGATCTTCTGCGCGATCTGTGCCGGCACTTCCTCGTACCT
>CASESB010000017.1 GCA_949290475.1 uncultured Bacillota bacterium | reverse complement strand
TTATTATTTCAGCTTGGCTATCAGCTCGCCGGCCTTCACCTGCTGACCTTCGCTGATGTAGATCTTGTCCACCGTTCCCTTCATCGGCGCCAGGATGTTCGTCTCCATCTTCATGGCTTCGATGACTGCGATCGGCTGCTTTTCCTCTACCTCATCGCCCTCGCTTACCAGCACCTTGACGATGTTGCCCGGTATGTTGGCTCCGATCTCGGCCGGATCCTCAGCATCGGCGTATACTATCTGCGAAGCTGTGGCGGCGATGTTGGCGGCCTCGTCCTTGATCTTGACCGCGCTCCTGTTGCCGTTCACCTCGAAGACTACGTTCCTGAAGCCTTCCTCATCCACATCTCTGGCGTTGGAAAGTCTGACAACGAGCTCCTTGCCTTCGGCGATCTTGATCTCGCATGTCTCGCCCTCCGCGAGTCCGTGGAAGAATATATCGCTTCCCATGAGCCTGAAGTTTCCGTCCTTTTCCAGACTCTTGAGGTAATCCTCGAACACCTTCGGGTACAGAGCATAGCTCAGCGCTTCCTTCTCCGTTCCCTTGAGGCCGAATTCGTCTCTCAGCTTCTTCTTGATGGCGTCGAAATCCTCGTCAGGCAGCAGCTCGCCCGGTCTGCACGTTATCGGCTCCTTTCCGTGGAGTACCAGCTTCTGCAGTCTCTCCGGGAATCCTCCCTCCGGCTGGCCCATCATACCCTCGAAGTATGAAACGATGGAATCCGGGAAGTCGATGTCCTTGGCCTTGTCGTATATGTTCTCCGGCGTCAGATCGTTCTGCACCATGAATATCGCCATGTCTCCCACCGCCTTGGATGACGGCGTTACCTTGACGATATCGCCCAGCATCTCGTTGACAGCCTTGTACATCTCCTTGACCTCGTTGAACTTATGTCCCAGTCCGAAGCTCTCGACCTGTGACTTGAGGTTGGAGTACTGTCCTCCCGGCATCTCGTACTTGTATATCTCTGCCGAACCCGTCATCATATCAGACTCAAACTGCTTGTAAACAGGTCTTACCGCAGCCCAGTAATCCGATATCTCCTGGATGCCGTCCGGATCTATGCCCGTATCTCTCTTCGTGCTTTCCATGGCAGCCACTATGGAGTTGAGAGCCGGCTGGCTCGTGAGTCCCGACATGCTGTTGAAAGCAGCGTCCACGATATCCACGCCCGCCGTCGCAGCCATCATCAGCGAAGCTACGCCGTTGCCGCTCGTATCGTGCGTGTGGAGATGGATAGGTATCGAGATCTCGTTCTTCAGAGCCTCTATCAGCTTTCTGGCCGCCATCGGCTTCAGAAGTCCCGACATGTCCTTGATTCCCAGTATGTGCGAACCTCTCTTTTCCAGCTCCTTAGCCATTCTCACGTAGTAATCGAGGTTGTACTTCGTCCTGCTCTCGTCGAGGATGTCGCCGGTGTAGCAGATGCACGCCTCGGCGATCTTGCCCTGATTGAGCGTTTCGTCGAGAGCGACCTCCATGCCCTGTATCCAGTTGAGCGAGTCGAAGATCCTGAACACATCTATACCGGAAGCTGCAGCCTCCTTGACGAATCTCCTGATCACATTGTCGGGATAATTCTTGTATCCTACTCCGTTGGCGCCTCGCAGCAGCATCTGGAACATCACGTTAGGAATCTTCCTTCTGAGCGTCTCCAGCCTCTCCCACGGAGATTCCTTCAGGAACCTGTAGGACGTGTCGAACGTCGCGCCGCCCCACATCTCCAGCGAGAAGAGATCCTTTCCGTAAAGCGCTACCGCCGGAGCGATCTTTTCCATATCCACCGTTCTCACGCGCGTAGCCATCAGCGACTGCTGAGCATCTCTCATCGTGGTATCGGTTATCAGCAGCTTATCCTGCTCCTTTATCCAGTTCACGAGGCCTTCAGGTCCCTTTTCATCCAGGATCTGCTTCGTACCTCTGAGCTTGTCGATATCGTCCTGCTTGAGCCTAGGGAATATCGGAACGTCAAACTGCGGCTTGTTGCCCCTGTTGCCGTTTACGTATTTCTCGCCCAGGAACGTGAGCACCTTCAGCTCCTTGTCCTCACGGACCATGATGTTGAGGAGCTCAGGATTGTCGGCAATGAAGCCCGTGTCGCACTTGCCCGCTCTGAACGTCGGATGGTTCAGCACGTTGAGCAGGAAGGTCCTGTTCGTCTTCACTCCCGTTACCTTCATTTCCTTGAGCGCTCTCTTGGCCTTATTGGTAGCGTCCTTGAAGCTTCTGGCCCATGACGTCACCTTTACCAGCAGGCTGTCGTAGTACGGCGATATCGTAGCGTTGACATAGGCGTTGCCTGCGTCAAGTCTTATGCCGTATCCGCCGGCACTCGTATACTTGGTGATGACTCCCGTATCCGGAGCAAAACCGTTGATCGGGTCCTCCGTCGTGAGTCGGCACTGTATGGAATAGCCTCTCGGCTTTATGTCATCCTGACTCTTGATGTTGATCTCATCGGAATCCAGGCTGTATCCTTCGGCGATGAGTATCTGCGACTGAACGATATCGATACCCGTCGTCATCTCAGTTACCGTATGCTCTACCTGGATCCTCGGATTCATCTCTATGAAGTAATGCTTTCCGTCGTGATCCACCAGGAACTCAACGGTACCGGCGCTCCTGTAGTTGACCGCCTTGGCGATCTTGAGAGCGTCGGCGCAGATGTTCTGTCTCTGCTCCTCTGTGATGGAAAGAGCCGGCGTGAACTCTATGACCTTCTGATGCCTTCTCTGTATGGAGCAGTCACGCTCGTAGAGATGCACCACGTTGCCGTAGCTGTCTCCCAGCACCTGCACCTCTATGTGCTTAGGTCTTTCGAGATACTTCTCGATAAATATATCGTCGATGCCGAATGCCTTCTTGGCTTCGCTCTTGGCGCTCCTGAACTGCTCCGCCATCTCCTCTCTGCTCCTGACGATCCTCATGCCGCGACCGCCGCCGCCGGCTGCCGCCTTGAGCATAACGGGATAGCCGCATTCATCGGCAAACTTCAGAGCCACGTCCTCCGACGGGATCGTTTCAGTGATGCCCGGGATCGTCGGCGCGCCCACCTCGTTAGCCACGATCTTGGACTTGACCTTATCTCCCAGCCTGTCCATCATATTGTGATCGGGACCTATGAAGACTATGCCGGCCTCCTCGCAGGCCTTGGCGAACTCCACGTTCTCAGCCAGGAATCCGTATCCCGGATGGATGGCGTCAACGCCCTTCGCCTTGGCAAGCTCGATTATCTCGTCTATAGCCAGATACGCATCTACAGGTGATTTACCTCTGCCCACCTGATACGCTTCATCCGCCTTTGTTCTGAATAACGTGTTTTTATCCTCTTCAGAATAGATCGCAACGCTTCTAATCCCCAATTCTTTACAGGCTCTGAATATTCTTATGGCTATCTCTCCTCTGTTGGCCACCAGCACTCGCTTGAATTTTCTGCCCTGTTTCATATTCCGAGTCTCCTTTCTTCAGATATTGCTTTTCTGTTCCGTAGCCACCGTATTTTTGGTACGCAAATATAGTGACTATTAGGTTATTTTATCACTTTTTGTGTTTTTTTTCTACTATAAATCTATTTTTTTGTGAAAATTACAGAATTTTAAACTGATCGCGCTCGAAATCTATGATCCCCTCGCGCTTCATCTTGTTGAGCTCATTGGAAAGAGCGCTCCTGTTGACGCAGAGATATCGCGCCAGCTGTTCCCTGCTCATCCTCACGCTGACGGTGTCGGCTCCCGCCTTGCTGCGGAGGATCTCCAGATACATCATCACCCTCCTGCGGAGGCTCTTCTCCGCCAGGATCTCGATCTTGTGCATCTTCTTGATGTTGTCGCTGGCCAGCTGATCCATCAGCACCTCGTATATCTGTTTGCTGTAGCGCGATCCGCTGATGCTTCTCAGGGATATGAATACGATCGTACTGTCTTCATTGCACACGTAATCTATCGGCGTCGTCCTCTTCCTCGAGACCGCCGCCTCGATGCCGAATATCGAGCCCTCCTCATATATCTGTACTATATGCAGCTCTCCGTTGGGATATGATTTCTCACCTCTGACGCTCCCTCTGTCGATGATGCAGATCTTGCCTATCTCATCGCCTTCTCCGAATATGATCTCGTTTTCTCTCATATTCTGTCCTATGACATTGAGCTCTTCAAAGGCCCGGAGATATTCAGTCCTGCCGACCCCGTCAAGTATGCCGCTGTCGATGACAGTGCCCAGATATTTCATCATTTCTTCGCTCCCGTATCTCCCGTAAATATACTATGTTATTTTACCACAGATCTCGGCGAAAAAATGTTTTTGCGACAACATTTTGCCGGTCAATTATCTTTTCCCCGTCTGTCGTCGATCCTCACGTTCACCCACTGAGACGGGTTCCTTATCTCGTTCTCATCAAACATGCGCTTGACCTCTTCCTCTATGTAGTCCTTGACCGTCCAGTAATCGTCGGTAGCGCACCAGGCGAACATGTTCATCACGATGGCGCTCTCTCCCTGCGCCGAGATGCCTATGTTCGGCTCCGGATCCTGCAGTATCATCGGATTCTTTTCACATATCTCGTGCATCAGCCTCTTGGCCAGCGCGATATCGCTGTCGTATCCGATGCTGAACTGACAGTCCACACGGCGTATGCCCTCCCGGCTGTGATTGACGAGTATGGACGTATTGATGATGCCGTTAGGTATGGTGACCGTCTTGTTGTCGTACGTGCAGAGCGTAGTCAGGAACAGATCTATGTTCTTTACCTTTCCCGAAACGTCGTTGACGTCTATATAGTCGTCGCGGCTGAACGGCTGGGTGATTATGATCATGATGCCGCCCGCTATGTTAGCAAGGCTGTCCTTGAGCGCCAGTGCGACGGCAGCTCCCGCAGCGCCCACGACGGCGATGACGGTGCTCATCTGCACGCCCAGCAGACCCAGACACATGGTTACCAGCACTATGATGCCTATCGTTTTTACGGCGTTGACGACGAACGTATACAGCACCGGATCCAGCTTGCTCCTGCCGAGCATTTTTCTCGTCACCAGCAGTATTATCTTCAGTATTATCAGTCCGGCGATTATCATGGCCGCCAGGCTCAGAAGCGTGAGCCCCAGCTCCCACAGCTTTCCCGATTCCGCAAGGCGTTCCAGCAGCCTTCCGATCTTCGTAGTGTTTTCCATCTACTGATCCTCCGTTTTCACCTTTTTCCCCAGGCGCCTTCTCTCCAGCTCTTTGAGATATTTTTTCCTCAGCCTGATATCGTCGGGAACTATCTCCACCAGCTCATCGTCGTCTATGAACTCCAGCGCTTCCTCAAGGGTGAATATCCTGGCCGGCGCCAGCTTGATGTTCTCGTCGCTGCCGGCTGCGCGCATGTTGCTGGCCTTCTTCACCTTGCACGGGTTCACCACCATATCGTCGCTTCTGGCGTTCATACCGATGATCATGCCCTCGTATACGTGCGTACCCGGCTCTATGAACATCTGCACTCTCTCGCTGATATTGAAAATCGCGTACGGCGTGGCGATGCCTTCCTCCTGAGCGATAGCCACACCGTTGACGCGCCCCGGTATATCTCCCATGTAATAGTCAAACTTCGCAAAGCGTCTGACCATGGTGCCCTCTCCCCTGGTATCGTTGATGAATTCGCTCCTGTATCCGAGCAGACCTCTGGTCGGCACGAGATACTCCAGCCTGGTAAAGCCGTTCTCGCTCTTCATCTCCTGCATCATGCCCTTCCTCAGATTGAGCTTGGAGATCACCGAGCCCGAATATTCGTCAGGCACCGAGAGCACCACCTCCTCCACGGGCTCCATGATCTTATTGTTTTCATCGCGCCGCATGATGACCTCCGGCTTGGAAACCGCCAGCTCATATCCTTCACGTCTCATGTTCTCTATGAGTATCGAAAGGTGCAGCTCTCCTCTGCCCGACACCTTGAAGCTGTCCGTGGAATCGGTCTCCTCCACCTTCAGCCCCACGTTGACCTCAAGCTCCTTGTTCAGCCTTTCCCTGATATGCCTGGAGGTGACGTATTTACCCACCTTTCCGGCAAAAGGCGACTTATTGACCATGAAATACATGGACAGCGTCGGCTCCTCTATCTGTATCATTTCCAGCGGATCCGGGTTTTCCGGATCGCAGATCGTCTCTCCTATCGATATGTCGGCGATGCCGGACACCACCACTATGTCTCCCGCCTCGGCCTGATCGACCGCCATCCTCTTGAGGCCTCTGTAGACGAAGACCTGATTTATCTTGCGCTGCTCTATCGAGCCGTCGCCCCTGGCCACCGCCACCGTGCTGCCGGCTCTGACGATGCCCTTCGTGACCCTGCCGATACCAAGTCTGCCGATGTAATCGTCGTAAGCCAGCGCCGATATCTGCAGCTGCAACGGCTCGTCATTGAGGTCAGGATACGGCTGCACGTGATTTATTATGGTGTCGAAGAGCGGCGTGATATCGAGGCCGTTCATGCCCTTGGCCGATTTCTTGATCTTGACGTCGTTGTTTTCCACGTGTATATCCCTGATTTCCTCGGGATCGCGTACGACTATCCCCTGTCTGGCTATGCCGTAAAGTATAGGGAAGTCCAGCTGCTCATCGTTGGCTTCGAGATCCATGAACAGCTCGTACACCTCGTCCACCACCTCGTCTATACGTGCGTCCTTCTTGTCGATCTTGTTTATCAGCAGGATCGGATTTATGCCCTGCTCCAGAGATTTCTTGAGTACGAACCTCGTCTGCGGCATCGGGCCTTCGCTCGAGTCCACGAGCAGTATCACCGTATCCACAGTCTTGATGATACGCTCCACCTCCGATGAAAAGTCCGCATGTCCCGGCGTATCTACGATGTTTATCTTCACGTCGCCGTGCATCACCGAACAGTTCTTGGAATATATCGTTATGCCTCGCTCGCGCTCTATGTCGTCGCTGTCCATCACACAGTCCACGACCTGCTCGTTGTCTCTGAAGACGCCGCTCTGATTGAGAAAGGCGTCGACGAGCGTCGATTTTCCCGCGTCTACGTGAGCTATTACCGCTATATTTATTATCTTCTGCTTATCTGCCATCTGCTATCATTCACCTCTTGCCTTATTGTCATTCGCCGCATCACACGGCATTTCATACAATATTATATTGTAAATCAATTGCTCTGCCGTGTCAAAAAAATTGACACCGCCGCCTCCGGCCGCATTCTTCGGGCTTCCAACGGGCATGTTTCTGTGATAATATTGAAAAGGCGCCGCAATGCTCGGCACAAACGCTGTAAGGCGCAAGATCCGGAGGTAGGATAACACTATGGAAAAGATAATACAGACGCTGTGCTCCGCCATGGACGGCGAGAGACTCGTAAAGATAATACTGTCAGGCAAGCGCAGAAAATCGCTCGCATACGGCAAAATAACCGTCAGGCCTGTCGATATCAAAGGCGAGCTGATGTTCCAGGCCGAATTCCACTTTGATAAGAAGGTCACGCACAGAAACATACCTTACTACGAGGCGGTGGACTTCATCGCTTCCGAGATACGCGACGACTTCAAACAGGCCAACATACTGACGGAAACCGAAGACATACAGATACTGGCCGCAAAGCCCGACAAGCCGCGGATCACGCACCGCGCCGCCAGCCGCCGCGCCGGCGACCTCGCTCACGACAGGAAAAAGCACTACATCATCGACGACGGGAAACCATGCGATTTTCTGATCGAGCTGGGAGTCATGTCTGCTGACGGCAGGGTGCACAAAAAACATTATGCCAAGTTCCGCCAGATCAACAGGTTCCTCGAGATCGCCGACAACTGCTTCGAGCATCTGCCGGATACGGGAACGCTGCGGATCATAGATTTCGGCTGCGGCAAGAGCTATCTCACCTTTGCTCTCTACTACTATCTGCGCCTCGTCCGTGGCCGCGACGTGGAGATAACGGGACTCGATCTCAAGGAGGACGTGATCGCCTTCTGCAACGATACGGCTCGCAGGCTCGGCTACGATCATCTCAGCTTTCTCACCGGAGATATCGCCGATTACGAAAGCGAGGGCGCGGACATGGTAGTCACGCTGCATGCCTGCGACACGGCCACCGACTTTGCCCTCATCAACGCTGTCAGATGGCGCAGCAAGGTCATCCTCTCCGTGCCGTGCTGCCAGCACGAGCTTTTCTCACAGATACGCAGCGATATAGACGAGCCGATGCTCAGGCACGGGATAATAAAGGATAAGTTCACCGAACTGCTGACCGACGGACTCAGAGGTCTCAAGCTGGAAGCCGCCGGCTACGACGTCAACATGCTGGAATTCACCTCGCTCGAGCACACCTCTAAGAATATAATGATCAAAGCCGTCATGCCGGAAAACCCTGACCGGGCCGCCATGAAAAAGGCTCTCGCTCAATATGAAGCTCTGCGCGACTTCTATCACGTTTCGCCGACGATAGACCGGCTCTGATCGAAAGGAATACGAAATGCATTTCACCAAAGGCTTAAAGGACGGCATCCCGATCGCGCTCGGATACTTCTCCGTATCCATCGCCTTCGGCCTCATGGCCGTCCAGTGCGGGCTCACATGGTTTGAAGCCCTTCTGATATCGTTTACCAATCTGACGTCGGCAGGCCAGTTTGCCGGCGTTACCGTCATCGCCGGCATGGGTACATACCTGGAGATGGCCGTGACTCAGATAGTGATAAATTCACGCTACGCCCTCATGGGCATCGCGCTCTCACAAAAGACGGACAGCCGTTTCAGCGGTATATGGCGCGCCGTACTGGGCTTTGCCATAACCGATGAGATATTCGCCGTTGCCATCGGCAGCGACGGAAAGGTAAGCCGCAGCTATTTCGCCGGCCTGGCCTCGCTGCCGATCGTCGGCTGGTCCGCCGGCACGCTGTGCGGAGCCATACTGGGCAACGTGATGCCGCTCATCATTACCAATGCGCTGGGCATAGCTCTCTACGGCATGTTCATCGCCGTCGTCGTTCCCAAGGCAAAGGAAAATCTGCACGTGCTGGCTGTGGTGATCATCGCCGTGGTCATAAGCGTCGCGCTTTACCATACGCCGCTCTCATCGGGCTTCGCCATCATCATCTGCGCCGTTGTCGCTGCCGCCGCCGGGGCTCTGCTGTTCCCGGTGACCGAAGAGGAGGTGTGATCTTCATGGATTTCATGAGCTTTCTGCCATACCTCATCGTGATGGCCGGCGTGACTTATCTCGTGAGAGCCGTGCCCTTCCTGCTCATAAACAAAAAAATAGAGAACCGGTTCATAAACTCGTTTCTCTATTACATACCATATGCCGTACTGTCCGCCATGACCTTCCCGGCCATACTCTACGCTACAGGCAGCATGATATCGGCAGCGGCAGGTCTTGTCGTCGCCGTTTTCATCGCCTTCCGCGGCAAAGGGCTGCTGACGGTCGCGGTCGGAGCCTGCGCTGCAGTGCTGGTCGCGGAGCTGCTGCTTATTCCGCTATGCGCCAGTCTATAGGCTCCTGCCCCGTCGAGATCAGAAACTCGTTGGCACGCGAAAAATACCGGCCGCCGAAGAACCCGTTATTTGCCGAATACGGGCTCGGATGCGCGCCCTTAAGTATGCAGTGCCGCGGATTGGTTATCAGCTCCTCCTTGTTCTTGGCGTTCTTGCCCCAGAGGATGAAGACCATCGGCTCTTCTCTTTCGTTCAGCAGCTGTATCACCCTGTCCGTAAAGATCTCCCAGCCCTTACCGGCGTGGGAATTGGGGCTGCTGCGCCTTACGGTCAGCACCGCGTTGAGCAGCATGACGCCGTTTCGCGCCCAGTCCTCCAGATTGCCGTGTCCGGGCGGATCGATATCCAGATCGCTCTTCAGCTCCTTGTATATGTTCACGAGCGACGGAGGCGTCTTCACGCCCTTCTTCACCGAAAAACACAATCCGTGAGCCTGTCCCGGCTGATGATACGGATCCTGTCCCAGTATGACCGCCTTGACGCTTTCATACGGTGTGAATCTCAGCGCATTGAAAATATCGTACATATCGGGATATATCTCCCTCGTTCCGTACTCGACCTTGAGAAACTCCCTCAGCTTCAGATAATATTCTTTTTCAAATTCTCCCCGCAGGACCTCGTCCCAGCTGTTTCCTATATTGACCATATTCTGTACACGCTCCTTGTCACCAAATCACTCTCACGCTTATTATATTTACTCCCGCGCACAAATACAAGGTATGTCTTTTGCCCTCCTGTTCTTTTTCCTTTTATGGTATTATATAGTCATGAAACGCAAAGTATATCTGTCACAGCTGGCATCCGCGCCGCTGATCGATTATCTGAATAACAACGGCTTCGAGCCGGCGCTGCTGACCGGCAGGAGTCCGGACGGCGCTCCGTCGCCAGTGCACGAGGCGATCTCTTCACACGCCGACATATATATGTGCCGGCTGGGTCTATGGGAGGATGCGGCCATTTTCACGGGCGACGCGCACAGGCTCGGCAGCGATTATCCGCAGGACATCGTTTACAATGCCGTATGCACGGAAAAATTTTTCATCCATAATCTCAAATACACCGACGAGTCGCTAATGCGTGCTGCCGAAGAGTGGCATGCGGCCAGATTTCAGCGCGAGCCGGTCTGCCGCAGACGCGAGCTCCGCTTCATATCCGTACCTCAGGGTTACACGCGCTGCTGCTGCCTGCCCGTGGATGACTCCGCTTTCATAACCTCGGATGAAGGCATAGCCAAAGCGCTCGACAGAGCGGGCGCCGACGTTTTACCCATACAAAAAGGGCATATCGCCCTTCCCGGCTTTGACTACGGTTTTATCGGCGGCTGCGCCGGACATCTGAGCCTCCAGGATATCAATGATCCGGGCGCGGCGCGCAGAGTCATCGTATTCAACGGTGATCTGGCCTCTCATCCTGATTTTCAGGATATCATGACTTTCATAAAAGACTGCGGCATCGAGCCCATATATTTCAGCGACTGCCCGCTCACCGATATCGGCAGCATCCTCGCCGAATAGCTCCGCGCGAATTCCTTCACAATGCCTGTACCCATGATACCGCGTTTATGATAAAATATTAATCATGAAAACACACGCTATCATACCAGTCTTCATCCCTCACCGGGGCTGCCCGAACGACTGCGTCTTCTGCAACCAGAAGGCGATCACCGCCCGCAGCGCCGACGTGAGCCCCGAAGACGTGAAAAACATAATAGAGCGTTACCTGCCGACGCTGCAGGGACGCGGGCTTGAGACAATAGAGGTCGCCTTTTTCGGCGGCAGCTTCACCGGCATACCCATGGAAGAGCAGTCGGCATTTCTCAAGGTAGCCAAAGGCTACAAGGACGCCGGGCTGATCGACAAGATACACATGTCTACAAGACCCGATTACATCGACAGGCGCATACTCGACAATCTCAGGGCGTACGACGCCGATACCATAGAGCTCGGCGTTCAGTCGTTCGCGCCCGATGTGCTCAAGGCAGCAAACAGAGGCCACACGCCTGACGATGTCTACAGAGCCTGCGAGCTGATCAAGGACTACGGCTTTGAGCTCGGCATCCAGCTGATGATCGGCCTTCCCGGCGACACGAAAGAAAAATGTCTCTTTTCGGCAGCCGAGACCGTGCGTATAGCGCCGTCAATAGCCAGGCTGTACCCGACCATAGTTCTCAGGGATACCGAGCTTTTTAACATGTATGAGTCCGGCAGCTATAAGCCTCTGACGACCGATGAAGCCGTGGATATCACCAAGGATATGTACAGGATGCTGAACGATGCCGGCATAAACATCATCCGCGTGGGGCTCAAGAGCACCGACCTCATAAACGAAGGCGGCGAGATAAGCGGCTCCACCTTTCATCCGGCATTCAGGCAGCTCGTGGAGGGAGCCATCGCCAGAGAAGATCTCGAGAAGCAGCTGCTTTCCCTCATGCAGGGCGAAGGCGGTCAGGACGGCCGTGCGTACGAATTTCTCAGCAGCGGCAATTCGTTTTCCAACATGATAGGCAACGCCAGACGCAACAAGCTGTATTTCGCCGGCAAATATCCGCAGCTGCGGATAAGATACGGCGTCGATCACACACTTGCCGACGGGCGTTATGTTGTGATAAAATGTTGAACCAGTAAGCAGTCAATGATCAGGAGGATTACTTTTATGAAAGCAGTTATTACAGTTATCGGAAAGGATATGGTCGGTATACTGGCCAGCGTGAGCACGGCCTGCGCCGAGGCTAACGCCAACGTGGTCGAGGTTACGCAGTCCGTAATGGACAAGTACTTCGCCATGATAATGATGATAGATATAAGCCGTCTGAACTGCTCGCTCGACGAGCTCAAGGGCAATATCGAGAGCTCCGTCCCTACCATGACGGTCCACGTGATGCACGAGGACATTTTCAATTCCATGCACAGGATATAACGGACGGGAGGTAGCGCACGATGCTTAATACGAAGGACATCATGGAAACCATCACCATGATACAGGACGAACACCTTGACATCAGAACCATCACCATGGGCATATCGCTGATGGATTGCTGCGACAGCGACATCGACGTATCCTGCGGCAAGGTGTACGATAAAATATACAGGATGGCCAGGGATCTCGTGAAGACAGGCGAAGCCATCGAGAAAAAGTACGGTATCCCTATCGTGAACAAGCGAGTGTCCGTCACGCCCATATCGCTGCTGACGGCCGTTTCCGGAGGGGATCCCGTAAAGTACGCCCATACCCTCGACAGAGTCGCCAGGGACATAGGCGTGAATTTCATCGGCGGGTACTCCGCCCTCGTCCACAAGGGCTTTGCCGCGGGAGACAGAGAGCTCATCGAATCCATACCGAGAGCGCTGGCCGAGACAGAATTCGTCTGCTCATCGGTGAACGTCGGCTCCACGAAGGCCGGCATAAACATGGATGCCGTCAAAATGATGGGAAACGTCGTCAGGGAAACTGCCGAGCTGACAAAGGACAGACAGTGCATAGGCGCCGCCAAGCTGGTGGTGTTCTGCAACGCGCCTGAGGACAACCCGTTCATGGCAGGCGCATTTCACGGTATCGGCGAACCGGACTGCGTGATAAACGTCGGTGTTTCCGGCCCCGGAGTAGTCCGTTCGGCGCTGGCGAAGATGCCTAAGGACGCCCCGCTCTCAGAGGTCGCCGATCTCATCAAGAAGACTGCCTTCAAGATCACCAGGATGGGCCAGCTCGTCGGCAGCGAGGCATCGGCCAGGCTCGGCGTACCGTTCGGTATCATAGATCTGTCGCTGGCGCCTACGCCGGCCATCGGCGATTCCGTGGCTTATATATTGGAAGAGATCGGACTCGAGCAATGCGGTACGCACGGCACTACCGCCGCTCTGGCGATGCTCAACGACGCCGTAAAAAAAGGAGGCGTAATGGCTTCCTCCAACGTAGGCGGCCTTTCAGGCGCTTTCATCCCCGTCTCCGAGGACGCCGGCATGATAAACGCCGCTGCCGCCGGCACGCTTTCACTGGAAAAGCTGGAGGCCATGACCTCAGTCTGCTCCGTCGGTCTCGACATGATAGTATTGCCGGGAGATACGCCGGCCGAGACCATATCCGCCATAATAGCTGACGAAGCCGCCATCGGCATGGTCAACTCCAAGACCACGGCCGTCAGAGTCATTCCGGCCATAGGTCATAAGGAAGGCGAAATGCTTGACTTCGGCGGACTTCTGGGCAAGGGCCCTATCATGAGCGTCAACGAAAAATCCCCTGCCGTGATGATCGACAGAGGCGGCAGGATCCCGGCCCCTATGCAGAGTCTCAAGAACTGACCGCGGCCGACCCGCTTTCCGCTTCACGCTTCACAGCATGCGGACAGCCTGCACCGAACATATATAAAAACGGATCTTCGTATCCCGCGCCGCTGACGGCGATGCTGCAGATACGGAGATCTTTTTTATTGGCTTCATTTGCCGCCTTCCCTTCTGCCAAAAGCCTGCCGGGCACATGCCCTGCTGTCGGTCACATGCCCTGCTGTCCACGCAGAGCCGCGCCTGTAAGTTAAGCATTTAACATTATCAGGCTGACAAAGCTGCTTTTACGAACGCGAGAATTGTACTTAATTCAATACATTATTGCTGTTTTGATGTGAAACAATACTTCTTTGTGTTTTAAGATGCGATTTTTCATCAATAATAAATATTTTATTAACAAAACCCCTTTACAAAATTGTCTGTGGAATATAGAATAATCTCAAAATTCAAAACACTACATCCATTCGGAAAGGAGAATCAATGAGCAGATTAGAGTTTCAG
>CASESB010000016.1 GCA_949290475.1 uncultured Bacillota bacterium | reverse complement strand
GAACTGATCCTGGAGATCATCCTCGGCAGGGAGATAGTCCTCAAACATCTGCCTCAGGCCGAAAAGGAACAGCGGAGCTTCCTGTGGAGCAGGCAGGTGAAGCTCGACGTGTGGGCACAGGATACAGACGACGTCATCTATGACGCGGAAGTGCAGAAGCGAGATACTAAAGACCTGCCCAAACGCAGCCGCCTATACAACAGCATGATAGACAGCAAGCTGCTGATACCAGGCACACCCGGATACAACAGCTTAAACGATGTCTACATCATCATGATCACACCGTTTGATCTGTTCGGAGAGGGAAGATACCGCTACACGTTCAGGATGAACTGCGAAGAGGTGCCGGGGCTTGGCCTGTGCGACGGAGTGACGAGGATATTCCTCAACACCAGAGGCAGCAACGCAGAGGGTGTCAGTGACGAGCTGATAAGCCTGCTCAGATACTTTGAACACTCAACGGAGGCGACTGCGGAGAGCTCGGGAAGCGATAAGGTTTTGAGACTGCATGAGAAGATTGAGAAGCTCAGGGAGAGCGAAGAGATAGGAGTGAAATTTATGAACGCATGGGAAGAGAAGCTCCTTGACAGACAGGACGGATATGAAGAAGGGCTGCAGGTCGGACAGGCCGAAGGCAGGCGTGCCGGAATTGCAGAGGGCGAGAAGCGCGTCGCAGCAAAGCTGAAGGCAAGCGGTATGGCGACTGGAGAAATCTCAAGGATGACCGGCCTCTCGGAGGCGGAGATAGAAAAGCTATAGATCGTGATAGCGCATAAGATGACAGAAACAAATGCGGCACACAGCTAGTGATAGAGGCGACACACAGCCGGCTGCGGAAGCAGGCAAGATGCACAGCCGGCTACAGATTAGGCATTTAATTGCCAGCAGACGCGGATACCCGATATGGGTATCCGTTCAACATTTTTTGAGAAAATCATATGAAAAAGTACACATTTAGAAATTTATGCACATATACTGTTATTTTTGCCGATTTAGGGGCAACGAAAAGCCGGTGATTCCTCGTCATGAGCCAGGTATCGGCTGACAGTTTACATTTGTTGGCAATCCGATCTCAAAATGCGCTGAAAATACCCCCTGATATTTGCTCTTATAAGGGCATGTCAAAATCTGACTGCACATTTTTTCGCCAAATCTTTCATTTTTGTGCATAGCTATTTATTGTACTGTGCATATCCGCTTATTATGCTACTGCGCAATAGCACAATAGCACATACCATATCCACGCCCGATAGTCCTGAGTACGGCCTGCTTATATGCCCAAAAAATTAAACAGACCCGCAAATCTGCAGGTCTGTCATATTGTGTCGATTCCTTATTTGTTGTAGTTGTAGAAGCCTTCGCCCGTCTTTCTTCCCAGCTTGTTGGCTCTTACCATCTTTCTGAGGAGTGGATGAGGTCTGTACTTCGTGTCGCCGTACTCCTTGTAGAGCGTTTCCATGATGGCCAGGCAAACGTCAAGTCCGATCAGGTCGCCCAGTGCGAGAGGTCCCATCGGGTGGTTAGCGCCCAGCTGCATTGCCGTATCGATACCTTCAACATCGGCAACTCCGTCGGCCAGGATTCCAACGCCTTCGTTTACCATTGGGATGAGGATTCTGTTTACAACGAATCCCGGAGCTTCAGCAACGTCTACAGGAGTCTTGCCCAGCTTTCTGGTCAGATCCAGTATCGTCTCTCTCGTTTCGTCGGAAGTGGTGAGTCCCTTAACGATCTCAACCAGCTTCATGGCAGGAACAGGATTGAAGAAGTGCATTCCGATGATCTTGTCAGGTCTGTTGGTAGCCGCAGCGATCTCTGTGATGGAAAGCGCTGAAGTGTTCGTAGCGATTATCGTTTCAGGCTTGCAGAGCTCGTCCAGCTCCTTGAAAAGAGCCTTCTTTGCTTCCATGTCCTCAGTAGCCGCTTCGATGATGAGGTCAGCATCCTTCACTACTTCGATCTCAGTCGATCCGGTGATCCTGCTCATAACATCAGCCTTGTCAGCCTCAGTGATCTTTTCCTTCTTGATGAGTCTGTCAAGATTCTTCTCAACTGTAGCGATTCCTCTGTCAACAGAAGTCTGTCTTCTTGCTCTCATCACTACGTTGTATCCGTTCTGAGCCAACACCTGAATGATACCGGCTCCCATTGTGCCTGTTCCCAGTACACCAACTGTCTTCATGTTATTGTCCTCCTTATAACAAACTTACTAACAAAATACATTGTAAACGTTTTTGCTTCAATATACCAGCATTTTATCACGGTTTTTACGCTTATTTTTCTTTTTTTGGCGCCGCGCCGCTAATGCGGGGCTGTTCCATGTCGCAAATCCCGACCAAGCATCGATGATTTCAGGCATATCAGCAACCTGATGACGCGATTCACAGCATCTCGTTTTATTCACCACCGTTCCATTGCCCGTGCGGACTGCCGTCAATAGAATAACATCGCAAGCTATTTCCAGGCAGATAATAAATAAAAAGGAGAAAAAAATGAAAAAGAAACTGATTTCGTTCTTTGTCGCCGCAGCTATGGTCATGTCCATGCCTGCAGCCATCTTCGCTTCCGAGGCTCCGGCATCTGAGCCGGCTCAACGCACCGCCGGCATCGACGGCAGCGCAGAAATATCGCCTATGACAACTACTTCCGCCACCGTAGGGGCTACAAGGATAAGCAGCACCAAGGGCAGCGTTACCGCCTTTGCCAGCTTCAGCAGAAAGGCCTCCAAGGCTTCCTGCACAGTTACTCTGCAGTACAAATCGTCAGGCGGCTCCTGGCTGACCGCCACCGGTCTGCCGGTATATTCATATATAAAGAGAGCCAATAACGTTTACTCCATCTCGATCTCAAAGACATTCACGCTGAAAAAAGGCAAGGTCTACAGAGCAAAGGTAGTATTCTCCGACACCAACTCCGACGGAACGTACTACAGGACGGTCTACAGCGGCTCATTTTAGGGTTTGAGGGTTTGCGTCTTAGAGCTTTAGTCCTTCTGCGATCCTGATGATCTCGTCATCATCCAGGGGCGCCCATACATATATCACAACGCCGTCATCCGTCTGTATGATGGCGTTTTTCATTTCATGCTCCTCGAAGATGTATATACTGCCGATCTCGCTGTCGACCTCGCGCGCCCCTTCGACCATGACCGTCGCCGAAGCGCCTTCCCCGTGTATGTGCTGCTGGATGGTCATGCTGCTGTCACCGCCGACATAAACGTACTCGGCGCTCAGCAGATTCCCGTCTTCGCGAACTGTCAGACTTTCAAAGGCAAAGCCTGCCGGCACGTATTCAGGCACGACGAGTTCGGAAACTGCCGCCGCTGCCACTGCCAGCTCATCCTCGTCCGTTATCTCCCAGCTGTCGCTGCTTTCACTGCCCCAGCCGCCGTCCTCCATGATTATCCCATCATCGGTTACGATCTCTTCGCGAGGGCTTTTGTCTGCCTCGACGTCAGCCGTCGGATCGCCAAAAAACAGCAGCGCTCCCGCCACCGTCAGCACGAGTACCGCAGCCGCTCCCGCAAAGCGCATGAAACGCCGCCTGCGCAGACTTTGCTCGCGCTCACGTCCGGCCGCACGCACGAGTTCCTCCGGCGTAAGCGTTCCGGGATCAAAGGCTTTCAGCTCTTCTTCTGTCGCCTCACATATGACCTCTCCGATTGGCCTTCCCTTGCCGGCCATGCCGCCGGAGGCTGTATCGCCGTTTCTTTCAGCCATGGCTGTCCCCTCCTTCACCGATCATGCCGCATCCGTTCCTGAGCCGCTCCATGCTCCTCTTGAATATGCTCCTGACCGTGTTCTCGTTAAGCCCCAGGATCCTTGCGATTTCCGCAAACCTATAGCCGCCCCAGAACCTCATGTGCAGCACCCTCCTGTTGAGCTCCGGGAGGGCAGCCAGCATTCTCTTTACCGTCTCGACCTGCTCCGCATCGCAGATCACCTGTTCGGGCGACACGTCGTCAGCCACCGCCTCCAACGGATCGTACTCATTCTCGTCATCCCTCGCCATGGCATAGATCTCCCGCCTCCTGGCGCGCTTTCTGAAATAGGCGCAGCTCCTGTTTTCGGCTATCCTCTGCAGCCACGGTAGCAGCTTGTCCGGCTCCCTCAGACCGTCCAGACCTCTGTAGGCATCGATAAAAACCTCCATCGCCACGTCTTCTATGTCGTTTTCATCTATGCCTATGACTTTGAGGCGCTTCGCGATGTCGGGATAATATCCGCAGAGCCGCTTTAACACATCTTCCTTTTCCCGTTCCGTCATCCTCTATTCCTTGTTGACTACACTGTCCACATAAAGACGTGCGAAGCTTTCCATGCACTGCAGCTGCTTTACGTTGCACACGCTGAGCGAGCCCAGGATATTCTCGCTCAGCCGCTTCTTCCGTTCGTCGTCAGGCATATCGGCCTCATCTCCAAAAAACAGATAATCGCTGCTGACTCCCAGCACCTGCACCAGCTTAAAGAATTTATCCATCGCCGGCAGCTTGGTGCCATACTCTATATCGGCCATGTACTTCGCCGATATCGGAATCCTTTCAGCCAGCTCCTTTCTCGTCATGTTCAGAGCTTCACGTCTCGCCTTTATCCTTGAGCCCATCCCCTTCCTGTCTATTTCCCCATATTTTTCGTTCATATCCATGACCCCCTTCTCTGAGCAGTTATTATTGCTCCTTAAAGTTTAATATCGGGGTCGCATCACGATATGAACTGTAAGGGTGTTTGAATACAACTGTCAGGGTGCGGACGGCAAAAAAATAAAGCCGATTTTCGACTTTTTTGTATAAAGCTGCAACTTTTTAACGGTCTCCGTACTCTTGTATTGTATAAACTTACTATACATATATTATTCACAAGGAGGCTGTCATGTACGAAAGATCTTCTGACGCGGTCAGAAACTGCCAGCAGACATATCCGCACGTTGCCGGCAATCTGCGGCTGCTGCGCTGTATGCACAATATGAGTCAGGAGCAGACGGCGGCTCTGCTCCATATCTCGCGCTCATGCTACGGCGCGCTCGAAAACGGCTCCCGGACGCCTGATATAATCACGCTTTGCAAGCTGTCATCACTCTACGGCGTGAGCCTCGACCACCTGCTCAAGCTCGATATGTCGCTCCACCTGCTTTCGCTGTTGAAGCGCGGTTCCGCTAATATGGCGGCCGGCAGCTTCCTGAGCGGCTATCTGCGCCTCTCCCTCGCTGCCAGAAATGATCTGCACCGCAAGGTGGAATCCCTGGCCGCCCGCGACCGTCACGGCGACGACCGTCTGCTGCCTGATGACGGCGGGCTCAGGCGATGATGCGCATAACGGATATGCCGGGGCTGGGGCTGGATGCGCCGGACATACTGAACATGCTAAATACGCTGAGAAAAAACCTCAAGCTTCTGCGCACGATCAACGGCATGAGCCAAGAGGATCTCGCCTCCGAAATATACCTTACTCGTTCCACATATTCGGCCTACGAATCCGGCAGCAGGATCCCCGATCTGCAAACGCTGACAGCCCTGGCGACGCTCTACGGCATCACCCTTGAAGCCCTCGTGAACTGCGATCTCTCATCGGATCCCGTCGGCAGAATATATCTGGACGCCAAAAGCTCCCGGACGGCAAAACTTCTCAATGAATACGAAAGCCTTTCCACTACCTCAAAGAGCGTGATAATGGAAAGGCTGAAAATCATAGCCGAAAGAGAAGCTCTCCTGTACGGCTCCGGCGATGCGTCCGAAGACGGCGACCGCTGACGACGCCTACATGAAAAGCATCTCTATCAGATTTATGGAAAGCGGCACCGTTATCAGTGACGCCGTGGTGCTCAAAAACAACGTCTTGCTGGCAGGTGCGGGATCCTGCCCCTCCTGCTCGGCCAGCATGGCTACCGTCGCGGCAACAGGAAAACACATGCCCAGTACGACGGCCACCTTGATCATGGGCTCGACAGGCAGGAAGTATACGACGCCTACGGTCACCAGCGGCAGCAGCACCAGCTTCACGATGCTGGCCTCTATGACGACGCGGCTCTTCAGTATATCCTTGAAGCTGTAGCCCACCAGACTGGAGCCGATGAATATCATGGCCATCGGCGTCGATATGTTACCGAGATAAAGCAGATAATCATCGACCGCCACCGGTATCGCTCCTCCCAGGATGCTGATGAGAAAGCCGATGATGAGCGCCAGGATGTTCGGATTGACCATCAGCTTCAGCGCGGCCTTGAACAGACGTCCCGGCGTCGCCCGGCGCTTATCGGCCAGATTTCTCCTTATAAGCTTCAGCCCGTACGTGAACGTAAACAGGTTCATGGCGGCGTTGTGCGCCAGCATCAGCAGCAGACCCATATCTCCGAAGAAGATCAGCGCCACGGGAAAGCCCATGAAGCCGTCATTCGGCATGGACATCGCCATTTCCAGCACGTTTGATTCCTCGCGCGGGAATTTGCGTACCTTCGCATAGAAATATGATATCAGCCCGTAAAGCATGAAGCATGCGAAGCTGAGTACGAACGTGATGATGAACATAATCAGCACCTCGCCCGTCGTATCGAGGCTGCCTATGTTGTGAACTATTAGGCACGGATACGCAAAATACACGATCAGCTTGTTGATGCTGTGATTCATCTTATCGTCTATGAAGTTTATCTTTCTGAGAAACCATCCCGTAAAAAGGATGGCAAAGAGCACGAAATATTGCCCGTACATTATGTCGATTCTCCTAACAGATAGCTTTTGCGTCCGTCATCCGTAATACAGGTTGTTCGTTATGTATTCCGGATCGCTTGTCACATCTATACCCAAAGATTTCAGCGTAGTTTCGTCCTTATCGCTGAGGATGGCCGTACAGTGCGCCCTGCATCCTCTCAAGGATCCAAGTTTGGAAAGCGCCGCCTCAGCTGACGGGTTCGTTGCCGCCGATATCGTGAGCGCCATCAGGATCTCCTCGCAGTTAAGACTCGTCTTTTCTGACATCAGCACGTTGGTCTTCAGATCCTGTATGCTTCTGAGTATATTAGGCGAGATGAGATGCATCTCATCCTTGATGCCGCTGAGGTGCTTTATCGAATTGAGTATCGCCGCCGCGGCCGCTACCATTCTCCTGGAGCTCCTGCCGGTAACGATCGTGCCGTCATCCAGCTCCATGGCCATGACTACCACGTTGACGTATCTTTCGTCGCAGTTTCTCTTTTCCTCGGCATACTCTCTGGCCGGCATAACCACCTGTCTGTCCTCCGGAACCAGAGAAAGCTCGTCCATCAGCAGTTTTATCCTCTCCAGAGTTTCGTTGTCTATCCTTCCTTTTTTATAGTCGCACTGAGCGATAAGATATCTCCTGATTATCTCCTGACATGCGGCTTCTTTTACAACCTCGTCGTCGGTGATGCCAAAACCTACTCTGTTGACCCCCATGTCCGTCGGCGATTTGTATTCGGATTCCTCACCGGTGATCTTCTCGATGATTCTCTTGACTACAGGGAAAACTTCCAGATCTCTGTTGTAGTTGACGGCCATCACGCCGTAGGCCTCCAGATGGAATGAGTCTATCATGTTGACATCGCGCAGGTCTGCCGTAGCCGCTTCATAGGCGATGTTCACAGGATGCTTGAGCGGTATGTTCCACACCGGGAAGGTCTCGAATTTCGCATAACGCGCCTTCTTGCCCATCCTGTACTCGTGATAGAGCTGCGAAAGGCATGTGGCCAGCTTGCCGCTGCCGCCTCCCGGTCCCGTTACTACGGCCAGCGGCCTCGTCACTTCGATATACGGGTTCGCACCGTATCCCTCGTCGCTGACGATGGTGTCCACATCCGTAGGATACCCCTTCGTGAACCTGTGCTTATAGGTCCTGATACCCCTGTTTTCGAGCCTGTTGATAAATTTATCGACAGCCGGAGAACCGTCCTCATATCTCGTCACGACGACGCTGTTTATCTCAAGGGCGTATTTCCTGAAAACGTCGATCAGTCTCAGCACTTCCAGATCGTACGTGATGCCGAAATCCTGCCTCGTCTTATTAGTAGTAATATCACCCGAATAGATGCAGATGATGATCTCTGCCTGGTCTTTCATCCTCTGCAGAAGCTTTATCTTGGCGTTTTCATCAAATCCCGGCAGCACCCTCATGGCGTGCTTATCCTGCACCAGCTTACCTCCGAATTCGAGGTAGAGTCGCTGCCCGGCGCCCTCGCCTATCCTCTCAAGGATGTATTTCGACTGCTCCTCTATGTACTTTTCTGCGCTAAATCCTTCTTTTCGTGGCATTTCTTCCTCCCTTCTCCGATCCCGTTTACAGATACGCTATGGCGCATGTTACCGTCGTCACCACCATCACGACCACGATGGCCACGGTGATGATCCTGATGGCTTTCTTGCTCATCATATCCTTTACCTCCTGACTACATCAACGTTATGTTGAGCCTGTTTCGTCCCTCAAGCAGACCCTTCAGGCTGATACTGTAATCTATATCTATATATCCGTCACCCTGCTCCGATAGGGTGTTCTCGAGCTTGTTCGTCAGCACCTCCATCTCGATAGCGCCGAACGGCGTTTCATAGAGCCCCGTGTAACGCTTGCCCTTCTCGAATCTGATCTCGTTGCCCGATCCGACGCCCTGACCGAAGCGTTTCATCTGGACTTCCCCGTTCTTCAGTTTCAATCTCGTCTTGCAGCCCGGAATTCCCGAAAGCTCGCTTTCCTCATATATAAGGTAGATGGCCTCGCCCCGCTTGTAAAGCTTGGCTTCCGTGACGAATTCCATGAAATCCTCGCCGGTCTCGTCGCTGGCCTGCTGCCCTCTTATTCTGATCATTATATCCTTCATCTGAATCTCTCCTGTCACATGCTGTTCAGAATATCTTCCAGCTCCTGTCTGCTGAATTCGTAGCTGCTGAGGCAGAAATGACATTGAAGCTCCGCTTTGCCGTCCTCCTCTATTATCTCTCTGAGGTCGTCTCTGCCTATCGTTGCCAGAGCTCTGGCCATCCTCTCGCGGCTGCAGTCACATTCCCATTCGATCTGCCTCTGCTCCAGGATCTGCAGCGCGTATCCGTCAGGCATACCCGCAAAGATCTCCTCCGTCATCCTCATAATGATATCGCTCTCCGAAAGTCCCGGGCTGTTTTCCATGATCCTGTTTATGATCGCGGTCAAAGGCTCCATGCCGCCGAGCATCTTTTCCAGCGCGTCGACAGCTCCTTCCTCGGCTCCCGGAAGCATCTGGATCACCATTCCTCCCGCTGCGCCTACGGAAAGGTCACGCTCCACTCTCACGCCCAGCGCTACAGATGAATTCTGCTGCTCCGATATGAAAAAGTACGCCGTCAGATCTTCGGCGATCTCGCCGCTGACGAGCTCCACCGTGCCGACGTAAGGCTCCCTGAGACCCAGATCCTTGATGACCGTCAGTTCGCCTTTGCCGACTGCTCCGCTCACGTCCAGCTTGCCGTTTTCCTTCAGCGGCAGCTCTATATATGGGTTTGCTATGTACCCCTTGACTGTACCGTCGCCGTGAGCCGTCGCCAGGATCTGCTTCGCCGGTCCGTCGCCCTTGAAGTTGATCGTCAGCTTGTCCTCGCTGCTCTTCAGCATTATGCCCATCAGTCCGGCCGCCGTCAGCACCCTGCCCAGCGCCGCCGAAGCGACAGGCGTCGTGTCGTGTATCCTCACAGCCTCGCCCACCATCTCGGTCGTGACTGCCGCATACACCCTGTACGATCCGCTTTTATCTATTCCTATTATCGCATTACTCATTATGCGCGGTCTCCTCTTGTCTCGTATCAATTTCCTGTGCTCTGTGCTCTATGCTTTGTGCTTTGTGCCCTATGCTCTATGCCAGTCGTGCCGCCGTCGGCGTTTTGCCTCGTCCGGCGCGAATTGCACCATACTCTTTCGATTTTATCATATTATGTGGGAAATGTTTAACCTTTTCTATCAGATATTCACATATTTTCAACACCGAAATCACATAAATAATCTGTATATTTAGGGTAAAGAAAACAATGCTACAGTTTACCCTAAAATGAGGTGATATATATGAAAGACGAAAGAAATGAAAACATGAATTACGGAAATAATTTCGTGATGCGCGATCCGCAGCCGGGTGACGGCGACAATGCGGAAAACGCTCACATGGAGCCGCGCGATACGACCCGCGCCAGCCAGAGCGATTCGCCGGATGCTTACGGAGCCTCCGAAGGAACTCATTATACCGGGAGCTTCCGCGACCCGCGCGAAAATTTCCGCGGCGGCAGGCAGAGCGAAAAGTTCGGATACACAGAACCAATGGGACAAACGTATGGTCAGGCAGGCGCAGACCAAGCCGGATCCGGACAGGCCGCAGGCTATACGGCTGCCGGGCAAGCCCGACCAGAGCAAGCTGCCGGGCAGACGGGAGATCATACGGCTGCCGGGCAGGCTGAAAATCATACGGCTGCCGGACAGAGCGCAGAAGAGCAGGCTTACTCAGCATCCGGCGCGTCGGCCTCCTGGGACAACCACAACGGCCTCGGCCGCGTCCACAGGAAAAAGCCGTCCAAACCGGTCACGCTGACAAGAAAAACTCTGGCGCTGCTCATCGCGCTGTGCATATTCTGCTCTGCAGGCTTCGGCATCGGCGGTGCGGCGCTGGGCAGTCATCTGCTGGATGACGGCTCTTCCTCGGGAAGCAGCGGCAGCGTCAGCGATTCCGGCTACACACTGACAGACGCCACCGGCAGCGACATGACGGTCCAGGAAATAACCGAACTGGCGCGTCCGAGCGTCGTGGAGATCAAGACCGAAAGCGTGGTTTCGGATTCGTGGATGCAGCAATACGTTACTGAGGGCGCAGGAAGCGGCGTCATAATAACCGAGGACGGCTACATCGTTACCAACAATCACGTTATCGAGGGCGCAAGCAATATCATGGTCACCACAGCTGACGGCAAGGAATACGATGCCGAGCTCGTCGGCACTGATTCGATGACCGACGTCGCCGTAATCAAGATCGACGCTGACGGTCTCACAGCCGCCACCTACGGCAACAGCGACCAGCTGGCGGTAGGCGACATGGCGGTAGCCATCGGCAACCCGCTCGGTGAGCTCGGCGGCACCGTTACCGCAGGGATCATCAGCGCGCTCGACAGAGAGCTTTCCATAGACGGCAAGACCATGACTCTGCTGCAGACCGACAGCTCCATAAATCCCGGCAATTCAGGCGGCGGGCTCTTTAACAGCGACGGTCAGCTGATCGGTATCGTCGTTGCCAAATCCTCCGGCTCCGACGTCGAGGGTCTGGGTTTCGCCATCCCGATCAATAAAGCCGCCGACTCGGCACAGCAGATAATGGATAAGGGCTACGTCAGCGGACAGCCATCCACGGGCATGGCTTACACTGAATCGTCTGCTCAGAGCAGCATCGACATGCTGCTCAACGGCGGACAGGGCGGCGGCAGCGTATACATCGCCGCAGTTGAAGGCGATAACGCCAAGGCGGCAGGATTCCGTGAAGGCGACATGGTCTATGCTGTAGACGACACCAGGATCACGTCCTTCGATGAGCTTTCGTCGATAGTGACAGCTCACAAGGTGGGAGACAAGCTGACGTATACGATCGTCCGAGGCGATCAGACTCTTGACATAGAGCTTACGCTCGAAGAGAAGACAAACTGAAACTGAAACGAAAAAACGATCGGAGACATGAGTCCCCGTTGAATATACGACCCGCGGATATCCGCGGGTTTTTTGCCGCATGCAAAAGTCCAGCTTCAAGTATAAAGAAGTTGGGCTTTTATTTGCAGCTTTAAACGCCTAAGAAATCTAATGCGTTCAATGATTTTTGTTCATTTTGCAGTTATTTTTAAAATTTTTTGCACATGACTGCAATATTTTGTGCGTTTGCAGGTTTAAGGCCCTGGACGGGCCCATTCAAACCCTTTGCAAAGCGCTCCTCATCATTCAAAATCGTTCAATCCCATTGCTTTATGCAGTCCTTCAGGTAAAAAAAGCAAAACAACTGCAAAGAATAAAAACACCCAAGTAATGCCCATATAATGGTGTAAAAACAAAAAAATAAAAAGAGCGCATGCTCATCCTGTATAATGTAATTACCACAAAACACCACAGGAGGTATGAACATGGCTCAAGTCAATCTTACACTATCCGAACAGGAAGTTCTACAGGTAATTACAGGAAATCGTGATGAAGCACTAAAATTCTTACTGGAACGTATCCTTAACGAATTGATGC